>JBOGMI010000586.1:0-14318 GCA_050746645.1 Bryobacteraceae bacterium
TCGTGGCCTGATTGATCGGATAAAGAAGCGCGTTGGACGCGATCACGCGCTCGATCGTTTTTCTTTGCACCGTCGCCGTCTGTACGCTCACCACAGGCTCCGGCGTCGCGGCCTGCTTGCTTGAGCACCCCACCAACATCAGCGCGAGCACAACTGCTCCCGTGGCGCACGCACTCCTGCGTGCCGCGTCGAGACTCTTCTCGACGCTTGCTTCCTGGGCCGCCGCTCTCAAAACAGCCACTCTCAAAAACTCCCCGTCAGCGTTTGCAACTGCGCCAGAGCGTCCCGATAGCGCGCTCCTCCCGATGCGTAAGCGTCGCGCGCCGCGTTGAGCGAATTCACCGCGTCCAACACCTGCAACACCGTGGCCGCTCCCGCCCGGTATTGCATGGTGACCAGTTGCAAATTATGCGAGGCCAGTTGCTGCGAATTGCGCAGCGTGTTCAACTGGTCCCGCGCTGTCAGCGCCCGGTTATAGAACGAATACAGTTGGTTCAACAGTTGTCGCTGTGCAAAGCTTACGTTCACTTGCTGTAACTCCCGCTGGTCCTTAGCCACTCGCAACTTGCTGAGGCGCGATCCCCAATCCCACACCGGAATGTTTACAATACCAGTCACGAAAAAACCTAAATTCGGCTGCACTACCCCGGGCCTCGTGGTATTGACGCTGTGAAGAGCAAAGGCATTGGCTTCGATGCCGTAATCGAAATCGATGCTGAACGACGGATAAAAGGCCGCCCGCGCGACCGAAACATTGAGCTTCGACTGCCGGTAGGAAGCCAAAGCCGCCCGAATTTGCGGGTTGTTGTTTTTGGCCATATCTTGAATCTCGCCAAAAGGGGGCAATGCAGGCGGAATATCCAGGTCGTCCACTACCGTGAAATTTTCATTGAAAGCGGGGAACAGCAGCACGGCAAGGTTCCCTCGCGCCGTAGACACGGCAAGTTGCGCATTCTGCAACGCCTGCTTCTGCTGATTATATTGAAGCTGGAACCGGATCACGTCCGTGTGGGCCACTTCTCCTCCCTGCTCGAGGGCGCGGCCGATCTGAAGAAACCGGCGGGCATTCCGCAGCGTCGCCTGCGCCGTGGCATAGGCGCGCTGAGCCACCAGCAGCGCATAATAGTCCGTGGTCACGGTCAGGTTCAGACCGCGCCGTGCGATCTCCTGCTGAGCGCGCGTCAATGCTTCCCGGTAGGCGGCTGCGCGCGGGCCTGCGCCGATGAAAAAACTTCCCGGCATCGACTCACGGACGACGCCCCAAGCCCGATAGACGTGAATGCCGTCATTCGTGACGAATCGCCCGACAGGAGAGATGCCATCGCCCTGCGTGATGAGATCTTGAACTGTGGAACTGACAGACGGCAGCATCGCCGCTCGCGCTTGCACCCCGCCTTCTTTGGCCGCCTTCACCGCAGTTACCGCCGCTTGAAACTGAGGGCTGTTCTTTTCCGCCCGCTGCAGCGCATCTTGCAAGGTAATCGTAAGCGGCGGCCCCGCGGCCCCCGGCGGCTGAACCATCTGCAGCGTGTTTGCCGGCGGCGAAGCAAGCGCAGCGGATGCCAAACACACAAGAAGAGCAATGCGCTTTATACCCAAAAGTAGTCCTCCAGTTAGCAGAGTAGCTCGTTTCGTAATTGCCCTTGCCGCCTGAGAAGTGGGACTCTTTCTTTTGTGGGGCCAGCCATTCCTGGCTGCAGCCGCCTTTCGGGCGGCCTCTGCTTGCGAGTTCGCACGGCAGGAACGTCGGAACCTAAAAATTCAATCCCAGCCGCGCGGCGGCCTGATGCAATTGGTCGAGGCTCACAACCGGAAGCTGCACCTGGGCTTGGCTGCCCTTGTGTACTTCGAGGCTCGCGCCATCCAGTTCCACCTCGCGAATAAAAGCCGTGTTCTGCCAGGCGGCCGGGTCGTAACGGGCGACGGCCAGCGCATAGTAATTTCCCGGCGGGACATTGTTGATGGTGAAAGTGTCTCCGGGGCGTCCGGCGCCGAAGAGCAGTCCCGCGCCGCCGACATCGAGCGTTTCCGGGATCAGGATAACGGTCGCCGCGGCGGATGGACGATTCTGGTCCGCTTCGATCGTCCCCTCCACCGATCCCGCGCCCGGGCGAAACACGATATCGACCTGGCCGGATCCGCCCGCGGAGAGATCGATTCCGGTGTGGGTGACATCTTGCTTATCGAACGAAATGGATTTTAGGTATGTCCCCTTGGGCCCATTCGTGGCGCGCAGCACATAGCGCGCCGGCTCCAGGTGCTTGAAGGAGAATGAGCCGTCTTTTTCGACATGCGCGCTCCGCATCCCAGGCCCCGGAAGGTCTTCGAGCATGGTCAGAGTCACGCGGACAGGGGACAAATTCACTTTGGTGTGATTCGAGCTGTCGAGCGTGACCTGTCCGGTTAACTCAATCGGCGGCATGACCGGCAGGTCGATTCCGAGAACATCCGAATGGCCGACGTCGAGATCCTGGCGCGTAATAATGCGCGGTTTGGGATGGACCATCGGATTCGGCGCCGTGTCCGCATCGAGGCCGCGGAGCCAAAGCGTGTAGCTGCCCGGCAAGACGTTGCAGAACCCGAAAACGCCGGCTTTATTGGGCCGCACAGTGCGATCGAGGCCCACGGCCTCGAGTCCGTTACGGAGCGCAAGCGTGACGGTGGTGTGTCCCAGGGCAAGATCCGAAAAACCCGGGATCGTGCCGCGAATGCAATGTTTGGCTCTGCGCACAAGCGTGATGTTGACGCCGGTCAAATTCTGGCCTGCCGCGGCTTGCAGTTGCGTGGCGTCCCGTATGTCGACGGCTCTGGGATAGAATGTGCGCACGAACGGCAACTGCGGCGCGCCCCGCCGGGCCTTGGCTTTTGGCATCGGACCATTAGGTCCGGCGACGATATAGTAACTGCCAGGCCGAAGCCGCGGGAAGCTGTACTTGCCGGAGACGCTGCCTGTGGTGCTGCCGGCTTGACGCAGTTCCGCCGTGCCGTGTATCGAGCGAATCCGAAAGATCGCAACAATTGCTTTCGGCACTGCTCTCCGATCGCCGTCGAGGACGGTCCCTGAAATCGTCGCGGCGGGATTGATCTGAAGAGAAACGCCGCTGACCTGCTGGCCCGCTTTAACCGTGATGGCGCGCGGCCGGCCCGAATGGGCGCGGTTGCTCACAAATCCGGCATGCGAGGCCATGACCACATAGGTCCCCGCGATCACGTTGCCGAGATGGAAGCTGCCGTCGGCTTTCGTGGTGGCCGTGCGCTCGCTGGCGGCGGTCTTGCCGATGGTCATGGGGACGAAGCGCACGCTGGCGCCGGCAATCGCTTCGCCGGTCTGTTCGTTGGTGACGTGGCCGTCGATGATGCCCAGCGGGACGACGCTCGGCGGGCGGCTGGCGGGTGTCTGTGCGAAAGCGGCAACTGCCAGCAGGAGCGGAAACAATAGACGATACATCGAATGGTGGGCCCTGGAGAAATCGAATCTCCTGATCTTCACCGTGTCAGGTAAAGCCAGCCCTTACAGCGGATCTTAACAGAGAGCCGGTCAGCGGCCATCGATCTGCTGAGGCGGTCCTTAGGTACGCTTGGTTGGAGTAAGAATAGGATTATGCGAAAGAGGATAGTGGGTTCGCGCCCAGCCCAGCATCACGACGAATCGGACCAGAGCTGGCTTGATCTCGGACAGATCGCCACGGTAGAGGTAACGTCGGAGGATCCCGGTTTTCCGATTGAGTCCGCATTCGACCTGAAAAGCGGGCCTGGATGGCGAGCTTCTCAAACTGGATGGCGAGCTTCTCAAAAAGGTGAACAGCAGATCCGGATTATCTTTGATGAACCTATTGCGCTGCATCGTATCCAAATTCGCTTCCATGAGACTGAGTCGGCGCGAACGCAGGAATTCGTTGTTCGATGCTCGTTTGCCGAGGGCCGGCCGGCGGAAGAAATCGTGCGCCAACAATGGAATTTTGACCCTGGCGGCTCAACGACAGAAGCTGAAGATTATGCGGTGAACTTAGACGCGGTGTCGGGCCTGGAACTCGTGATTCAGCCCGATCTGGGCGGGAACAAAGCAATCGCGACGCTCGCCGCTTGGCGTCTGCGGTGATTCAACCGGACGCCGCGCAAGAGGTACCGTAGTTTTTCCTCGTAATCGCTCGGGATGCCAGGCCGTCTCTCTGATTGCCGATGGGCGGGCTGCGCGAAAAGCAATCAAGCAATATGAATCGCGTATCCGCTGACGACGGGAATACGCATTCAGATTCAATAACCGCGCTCGGAGCCGAGTTCGCGGCCTTGTGCGGAACCTTGCTCGGCGGGGCGAGAAATGTTGCCAAGGCAGTAAAAGAGCCGCCGGCCCTGGAAGAGTCGAACTGGTCTCCAGAGGACCAGCCGGATGAGACCGAGGCGCAAACTCGAATGCGCGCCACGCCGCTTCGGGATCAACTGACTGCAGCGGAGGACCACGTCGTCGAGAGCCGCTGGCTCCCGCCCCAAAAGGCCACCATACCGCACGTCCATTTTCTCTTTTGGTGGATTAGTGTCCTTTGGCTAATCCCGATCGGCGCTGTTGGGTTGGTCATCGTCATTGCAATCGCGCAAGAGCTGCGGATGCTTCCAGCGGTGCAGGAATTTATTCGGGCTTACCCGGGTGCTGTCGATACGGAGGTACACTCCGGTTTCCCTTTGTGGCTGCGGCTCATCCATTTCTTTAACTTATTCATGATGTTTTTCATCATGCGCTCCGGGATTCAAATCCTGGCCGATCATCCGAGGCTGTATTTCAACCGAAGCTGCATTCCCGGCACGGAATGGTTTCGCTTCCGGGGCGATGTGCCGCGCGATCGGGTCTGGACGTCTAAAGACGATTCCGTAACGCTTCCCGGCTGGCTGGGCATCCCGGGCCTGCGCCATTCGATCGGGCTCGCGCGCCAGTGGCACTTCTTCTTCGATCTGCTTTGGGTAATTAACGGTTGCGTTTTCTATGCGTTTCTGTTCAGCACGGACCAGTGGAAAAGACTTGTTCCGCTTTCCTGGGATGTGTTTCCGCAGGCGGCGTCGACAGCGCTGCAATATGCATCGCTGAATTTTCCAGCGAACCACGGCTGGACGTACTACAACGGCCTGCAACAACTCACTTATTTCGTCACCGTGTTTGTCGCGGGCCCTCTCGCGGTTGCTTCGGGCCTGCTGCAGTCGCCGGCGGTCTCGAACAAAATCGGCTGGGTGGGGAGAACGTTCCACCGGCAAGCGGGCAGGACGATTCACTTCCTGGTGTTGTGCTGGTTCCTCTTCTTCATCGCCGCCCACGTCACGATGGTCTTTATTACCGGCGTCTTTGGCAACCTCAATCATATGTTTTGGGGCGGCAACAGCAAGGGGCCGCTGGGGTTTGGAGTATTTTGCGCGGCCATGTTAGCGGTGATTGTGGGCTGGTGGTTAGCCTCGCCTCTCACGATCAGGCACGCGCGCTGGATTCAAACCTCCGGAGAGCGCTTCTACGGATGGCTCAAGGGCCTCACCGAGATATGGAATCCGACAAATCAATATCCGCGGAAGGACATCGCAAGCTATTTCTGGCTGAACGGCTCCATGCCCAAATCCGAGCGGTTCGAGGCGCTGCGCAAGACCGGGTTTGCCGATTACCAGTTGCGCGTGGGAGGGCTGGTCGAGAACCCCAGATCGTTCTCTTACGCCGTGCTGAAGGGGATGCCAAAACAGGAACAGGTTACAGAACACTTTTGCATTCAAGGATGGTCCGGCGTGGCCGAATGGGGCGGCGTTCCCATGCGCCAGATTCTCAAAATTGTGAGGCCCTTGCCCGAAGCCCGCTTCGCCGTGTTCTATTCGTTCGCAAACGGCTCCGAAGGCGGCCTCTACTACGATGTCCACAGGCTGGAAAACATGCGGCACAGCCTGACGATTCTGGCCTACGAAATGAACGGAAAGCCGGTGAGCGTGCCTCACGGCGCACCGCTCCGGCTGCGCGTAGAGAACGAGCTCGGCTTCAAGATGGTGAAGTGGATAGAAGCCATAGAATTCGTGCACGATTTCCGGCATCTCGGCGCCGGCCGGGGAGGTTATAACGAGGACCACGAATATTATGGCTATCGGGAACCGATCTGAACGGCTGCCAGTTACCAGTTACTCTTTGCAAGTAAATACCAGGCAGTCTGTCATGCCGAATCGGATTCTCCGCCACTATGCCGGTTGCAAGGGAGATGCCAGCGTCCGCGGGCGCTGCTTTTTGGCGCAGTAGATTTCGATTGCGTTGGCGACGGGCCCGACGATCGCCAGCGCGTAAAACGGGGCATTGACGCTTTGGCCGAGCCGCAGAAACATTTCGACCAGCGCCACAATCGCCGCCACCAGACATTGAGCCCATTTCGGTTTGACCGTACTCTTGGGGTCGGTGATCATGAAGAAGATAAAGAGCTGATACATCGGCCCGGTGATGGGCGAGACTTCCGACAGAAAAGGATCACCGGTAAACTGCGTCCGGATAAAGGCAAAGAAAATAAAGCACACGACATAAGTTCCGGTAATGTGCAGCCGCTTGACGCGGTAAACCGTGGCCGCGCCAAGGAGCCAGACGATCAGCAGCGGCAACAACGAATTTCCCCATTGGATGCTGAGTGCGGCGACGTATGCGGGGACCAACAGGAGCATGGCGCAAATCGCCAGATTCGACGGATTCCACAAGTGGCGGCCACGCCAGCGGATGGCGTATTTCGAAGTAATCGCGATGGCGCTGCAAAGAGCATACGGCCAGAATGCCGGCGAACGAATCAGGATTCCGACGCTGATGCCGGTAATGTAGGCGCTCGCCAGATGAGGGAACTTTTTGTAAGTGACCAGCGCCAGAACGATCTCGAACGCCATGCTGACGGCGATGGCAAGAACGGTTCTGGAAAGGCTCTCGAGGAAGCCGAACGACAAATTGCCCGCAATGAGGATCAGAGTAATAAGAATGGGCGGAAGATAGCGGTTCTTTCCACTAAAGAAACGCGCGAGCAGCGACAGCGGCTGGAAGCGGCCGGACGCCGCCGAGACCAAAGGATCTGCTTGCCGGCTCATTTCGGCTCCTCGATATTATAGATTCGATCCAACTTGGACGGGTAAATCGTCTGCTTGATCCCCGAAGGCCAGCGAATTTCCACTTTATCCACATGCGCGGCCGGTCCGAGACCAAAGTGGAGCCGGCGCTGGTTTTCGGCGCAGAATCCGCTGCCGCCGGAAACCTCCTGCAGTTGCTCCTGCCCGTTCCAGAATACGCGGACTTCGGCGCCGATGGCGCTTCGATTGCTTTCGCGCCCTTGCAGACTGAGCTCGATCCATTTATTTCGTGGATCGACGTGATTCCTGTAGAGAAGAACAGGCCCGTTTTGGTTGGCGACCACCGCGTCCAGCGCGCCGTTATTATCGAAATCGGCCAGCGCGACGGAGCGCCCGTCGTAGCGATCGGTCACGCCCACCAGTTGGGACACCTCGGTGAACTTGCCTTCGCCGTCGTTGATCCAAACGTGCTGCTGCTGGTATCCGGATAAGCTGCGGCCATCAAGAGCCGGCCAGTTCGCGGCGTCGGAGATAATCTCGTGATTGCCGCCAGCGATCTTCGAGAAATCGTACCAGTAACTGCGATTGCGATCCAGCGAAACGTCTCCGTTTACCTGGAAAAGGTCGAGATGGCCGTCGTTATTTAAGTCTCCGAATTGAGCACCGAACGCCCAACCGCCCAAGTCCACGCCCATGGCATTGGCGACGTTTTCAAATTTGATAGCACTGCCAGAAGTTCCTGGCTCAGGCATCCAGAGATTGTTGCCCTGAACCAGCACGCCGCGCTGGGAAATGTTCGTGACGAAAATAGAAAAGCGGCCCTGATTGAGAATGTCGCCGGCCGACGCGGTCATGCCGCTCTTCGGCGCGTAACCGACGCCGCTTTCTTTCCCGATCGGACGAAAGTGCTTTCCGTGTTCATTTAGATATAGTTCCGAAATGCCGTAATCGTTGGCAATGAAGAGATCTGGATATCCGGACCCGGTAAAATCGGCCGCAACCGCCGCCAGCGACCAGCGGCGGGACTTGATGCCCATCTGGGCCGAGACTTCTTTGAATCTGCCATGGCCCAAGTTATGAAACAGATACTTACGGCCACCATTGTCGGCATATTCGAAAGCGTTGGGCATGATCTTAGTCGTTTTCAGATGCCAGAGATTGAACTTTTCCGAGTAATAACCGCCAAGAAACAAATCCAGTTTTCCGTCATCGTCGTAATCGAACCAGATTGCGGTGTTGGCGTTCACCCAGGAGGGCAGTCCGGCGTTCTTGTCGAGAGTGAAGTGCTTGCCGTGGTCGTTATGATAAAGTTCCGGCTTGCCCCATTTGTAAATCAGCACGTCCGGCCAGCCGTCGTTGTCGTAATCGCCCCAAACGGCGCCCGTGGAAACTCCCGTGCCCGGCTTGTTCACGTCCGCAAGTCCTACCTGCGCGGCGACGTTCTTGAACGTTCCGTTGCGCATGTTCTCGTAAAGGGCGTTTGGAGCGCCGATCCGGCTGTTGGTCACATAAAAATCCGGCCATCCATCGCGATTAAAATCGACCACGGACACCGAAGCGCCCATGTTAGCGACCATCGGCATGATGCGTTTGAGTTTTGGATCGAGTGTGGGTTCTTCGTGGCGGAAGTGAACGCCCGCAGCGGCCGCGGACTGCTTCATGTAGAAGTCGTAGCGCGCCATGGCGGCGGCTTTGTGATTCGCGCCTTTGATCAGTTGCCGATGCGCAAGTGCTCGCTTCCACACGATAGGTGTGGCGATCAGGCAAACAAAGAGAACAATAGCGAAAATGCGCGCCTTGCTCATTGCCTGTTCCAGAGAGCCGAGCGGAAGCGATCCGCGGTTACATAGCGGGTTTGGTAAGTGCGCCAGTCGTTCGGGTGAAGCTGGTAAGCGTGATCCGCCTCTAAGGTTGTGGGAGGATCGGTATAGTTTTTCATCCCGTGATAGGGCAGTGGCAGGATCGTTTTACTAAATCGCGTATTGTAATCTGCATCCTTCACCCATCCATCGGAGATCAAGACAAAATCGCGCTTGTAACCGGCCGCCGGCGGAGGGAGTGCGGCGAACTGTATGCGCAGCTCATCGCCGGGAGTCATGATGACGTAGCGGTTGTCGACTTTTTCGAGCAGCTTCCGCACCGCCCCGTAACGAGTGGCGTAGCCGGTCTGGTCGTGCCAGCGCAAGGCCGAATCCTTCAACACATAGTAGTGGGGAATTTCGGGCGAAGAGAGGTTCGCCTTCGTGATGAGAGAAAAACCGCGATAACGCAGACGGGCGGAGGAGAGGGCAATGTGATGCGTTTGAATCGATTCGGTTTTCGGCAGGCCCGCGCCCCAGGAAAGTCTGTCCCAATAAATCTCCAGGTTCGTGCGCAAGCGCAGTTCGCGCGGGGCGCCGGGGCGGAACATACCGCCAATGTTGAGAACGATAGTTTTCATGCGGCCATCGGGAAAGCCCAAATTGCGGCGCACCGTGATCCAACGGCCCTGCGCGTCGGGGACTTCGATGCTCAGGGTGTGCGGGTGTACTTTGCTGTTCTGGGCCAGTGCTCGGACAATGGTTGTGTCCGTATCGTGAATCCAGCCTTGCGCGACTAAATAGAGCGGACCGGTTTTCGATGCATCGGGTGGCAAGTCCAACTGCACCCAATGGTCATGCGTGATGCCTTGATACTGGCCGCGGCCGAAAGTATCGAGATAGCGGCCGTCGAGGTTGCGAACGATATTGCTGATATCGGTGCCGTGGTTGTCGATGGCCCGTGCAAACGGCTTGGTAGGCGTCATGAGGATGACGCCGAGTTTCGGGGGCGGTAAGGAAAACCGTTCGTCCACGTATACCGCCGAGTTAGTTGGGTGATCGACGGCCAGCAGCGAATAGTAATCCATGTAGTAAGTTTCCCAGTACTCCGCGGTAATGCGTAGATCATAGAAACCCTTATGAGAGACCAACCGGGCGCCCGGTATTTTGAACCATTCCCGTGTGCGATAGATATCCTTGCCCTGCGCGTTGACGTGTAACCCAAGCGCCGCTCCCCAGGGCCCGACATCCTTTAGAAATTGCATCCGGTGTCCATTCCAGGTAAACAGCATGGGGCACGAGCCTTTCATGCGTTGCCGAGCGAGCACCGTTTGGTCCGGTTTCAGGTCGAACTCGGCTTGCACGAAACCGTTTGGCCAGACGATACGCGCGAACTGAACTGAGGTGTGATCGCCTAAACCGAAATGTAGCACCGGAGAATCGATGACCTGCTCTTGAGCCAGCAGGCCGGTGCGGATCTCGATCTCGCCGCCGATCCCGAAGGAATTAATGCGCTGATCGCCGGTAGCGTGAGCGGCCCTGGTGTGGATTTCCTCCCAATGATAGTGTTGGGTTCCGTGGTTGATCAGTTCGACAGGCGCGCCGGTGGAGGTGAGCGCGAGCATGTCCAGGCGTCCGTCGGCGTTTCTGTCCGAAATGGCGCGTGGCCTGGCGGTGAGTCCAGCCGGCAAAACTGCGAATGTCTTTCCACTGCCTAAAAAGACCTGGCCATTGGCGACGATATCGAGGGCGCCGTTGTTGTCCAAATCGGCGATAAAAAAATCGGGAGAAAGATGTCCCGAAGCGTGAAGAAGCACAGCGGATTCCCAGTCGGTTGTATCCGGTTTCATAGAGAGGCGAACCACGGAAGAATCCTTCTTCAGCAGCACAAAATCGAGCGTTCCGTTGCCGTCGATATCGGCGGCGGAAATGGCTTCGATTCCGCTTGCAACCGAGGCGGGAACGGTAATTGGCTGATAATCGCCTAAACGCCGGTTGAGAAACACGCGCAAGTTGCCGTTGCCGTCGATAAAGGCCACGTCCGGCGTTCCGTCGCTGTCGATATCGGCTGCTGTAAAGGCCGTTACTCCGTCGAGTCCGTCGAACGGGTGTATCTGGGTAAATGTGTCGTCGCCGTTGTTGCGCAGGACGACGGGATCGCCGTGTGTGACTCCCAGGATGAGATCGAGGTCGCCGTCCAAATCGACGTCGAATGCCCAGACACCGGTATAGGATGCATTGGCTACGGAGGAAGAAATCTTTGCCGCGGAAGTTACGTTTTGAAAATGCTGCGGGTCCTTCTGCCGGTAGATGCGGAACCCGGAGGCGGTGGCGATCGCTACATCGGTTTTGAAATCGTAATTGAGATCGGCGGGGGCGACCGAATGCTGCGACAGCGGGGCGGGCCGCCGGCCGGGCAGCGGCAACGTGGCTCCCGTTGCCAAATGAAGGGCTTTCGAATCCGACCAGGCGACCGTAGCTGGGCTTTTGTCGTCCAGGAAAATCGCCCCGAGCCAGGGAACCTTGGCGGCGTGCACGTCGGATATGGGCTGGGACTGGAAGGTCATGGCCATATCGGGCGGCGCGGATTGAGAGTTCGGAGAAGGCAGGCGCAAGAAGCGGACGAAAGGCTGGGCAACAAGCGTGGCGGGCGTCCGGATGCGATCCAGATTCGCCCGGTAGGCCGGAACGCGAAGCAGAACATTACGGAGGAATTGCGCTTGCAGAGCAACGGCTCTCAGATTGCCGCCGGCCAGGGCTTTCTGAACCGTTGCGAATTGCTTGCGGCCGGCATCCGGCCACTTCGCCGAGAACGTCTGCAACTTCATCAGCGCAGTCCGCGCCTCGGCGCTGTTACCGCGCTTGGCCGCCAGCCGGAGAGCATCCAGCAGCACCGCGGTGTTCGAGGGCTGCCGATGCAGGATCTGCTGTAACAGCTTTTGCGCGGCTGCCTGGTTTGCCGCGCCTCCGTCGCGCTCCAGCTCCTGAGCGAGCGAATAGATGGCCTTCACGTTCTGCCGGTCCAGGGAAACGGCCTTTTTCAGGTGCGCCTCGGCTTGAGATAAATTTCCGCGCTTGCTCTCGATCAATCCTAAGAGCGCCTCGATGCGGCTGTTGGAAGGCGCCAGCGATCTGGCCTCGTTGACATTTTTGAAAGCGGCTTCGAGTTGCTGCTGGCGAATGTCCAGGATGCCGAGATCCGCCCAGGGCACGGGTTCTGCCGGGGCGATTTGCGTAGCGCGAGTCAGCGCTTTTCTGGCTCGGACATCTTCGCCGGACTGCAATCCGGCCAAGCCGAGATAGAAAGCGGAGCTCAGATCGGCGTATTGCTTCGAGCCCGGCTTGGGAAGCTGGGAATGGCTACATGCCGCGCAAACGAGCAGACTCAACAGGACTGCAGAAAAAAGACGATTCAACAAACCAATTTTGGCATCGAACCGCGTGTCCGCACAATAGAAGAATCCGTCACACATAAGATGGAGATTTTTCTACAACCAATGGTGGAGGCGCGGTGCTCTGCTAAATTGCAAAGATCGTTTTGCGCTTCTTTATGAACATCGCTCTCACGTTCTACTTTTTCGCGTGCACGTTCGCGTGCACGGCGCTTTGCGCCAACGGCGGAGGAGTCCGATTTACCGATGTCACTGCCAGTGCCGGGATACATTTCCGGCACTATAACGGAGCGAAGGGGAAAAAATGGCTTCCGGAGACGATGGGCTCCGGCTGCGCATTTGTCGATCTCGATGGGGACGGCTGGCCGGACATCTTGCTGCTGAACGACAAGGATTGGAAGCCGGGGCGTACCCGTCACACCCTGGCCTTGTATAAAAATAACCGCAACGGCACGTTTACAGACGTCACCAAGGGCAGCGGGCTGGACATTCCGATGTATGCCATGGGCGTTGCCGTCGCCGACTACGATAACGACGGATTGCCGGACATCTATATTACTGCGCTCGGAGGCGACCACTTATTCCACAATGAAGGACACGATCGGTTCCGCGATGTCACCGCCGCAAGCGGCATTCACAATGTGGATTTCGGCACCAGCGCGGCCTGGTTCGATTACGACCGCGATGGCAAGGCGGATCTCATCGTTGCCAATTACGTTCAGTGGTCGCCGAAGACGGATGTCTGGTGTTCCATGGACGGCAAGACAAAATCTTACTGCACGCCGGAATCTTATAAAGGCGAGAGTCTCAGGCTGTATCGGAATCTGGGGAACGGGCGATTCAAGGACGTAACAAAAAAGGCCGGGCTGTATGATCTAACGAGTAAGTCGCTGGGAATCGTCGTGTTCGATTACAACGGCGACGGCTGGCCGGACTTATATATTGCAAACGATACTCAACCGAACAAGCTTTATCGGAATAATGGGAACGGCACCTTCACGGAAATCGGCCTTCAGGCAGGAGTTGCGTACGGACCGGACGGAACGGCGCGCGGATCGATGGGCGTGGATGCCGCCGATTACACCCGCTCCGGCCGCCCGGATCTGGTGGTGGGCAACTTCAGCAAACAGATGATGGGTCTCTACCGCAATAATGGGCACGGTTTGTTTACTGAAGTAGCCGCTTCCACGCCGCTGGCGCGCGCCAGCTACCGCGACGTTACCTTCGGAACGTTCTTTTTCGACTACGATCTGGACGGTTGGCCCGATATTTTCGCCGTGAATGGGCATATCGATCCGGATATCAGCCGCGTCCACCCGGATCTTCAATTCCGTGAACAGCCTCTGCTGTTTCATAACGACGAACATGGAAATTTCACTAACGCCAGCAATTCGGTAGGCCCGGATATTCGCCGGCCGATCGTCGGCAGGGGCGCTGCATATGCCGATTACGATCATGACGGCGATCTGGATATTTTGATTACCGAGAACAACGGGCCGGCGCGGCTGCTACGTAACGACGGCGGAAATCGGAATCACTGGATCAACGTTCGCCTGATCGGACGGAAATCGAATCGCAGCGCGCTGGGGGCGGTGGTTCGTATCGAGAGCGCTTCCGGCAGCCAATGGCAAAGGGTTCACAGCGGATCGAGCTACTGCTCGCAGAGCGCTCTGGCGCTTACATTCGGCCTCAAACAAGACCCGCGCGTATCGAAAATGACCATCTACTGGCCGAGCGGGAAAGAGCAGAATTTTAAGAACCTGCCGATTGACCGGTTTTTCTCGATTGACGAATTGGCGGGGTTGGTCAAAACTCAGACGAAATAGCGCCCCGTCATTCCGCGTAAGAAGGCGAGCGATTCGGCCATCTCTTCCATGCCATTCATTCCGTCTTCGATGCTGATCCAGCCGCCGTAGTGGTGTTCGGCCAGTATTTGGAAGATGGAATCGTAATCGTTCAGGCCTTTACCGGTGACGCCGTGCCGAAGGCTGGGCGAATATCCGAGGGTGCCGTCGGCCTGGCGCAGGTCGTCGAGAGTGGCGCCTTCGGCAAGGTAGCGGTCGCTGGCGTGCATACTAAC
>JBOGMI010000587.1:0-14405 GCA_050746645.1 Bryobacteraceae bacterium
TCTAGTAAGTGCCGCACATCTTCGAAATGCAAACCTGTAGTAGGTTCATCGAGTAAGTAGAAGGTCCGGCCGGTCTGCCGCTTGCTCAATTCCTTTGCCAGCTTAATCCGCTGCGCTTCGCCGCCCGATAGCGTAGTGGACGATTGCCCCAAGTGAATATATCCCAGCCCCACCTGGGCGAGCGTTTTTAATTTTGCTTGAATCTGGGGAATATTTTCCAGTGTCTCCAGCGCTTCGTCAACCGTGGATGCCAGCAGATCCGCAATGCTCTTGCCTTTGTACTTGACTTGCAGCGTCTCCAGATTGTAGCGCCGGCCGCGGCAGACATCGCAGGTGACATAAACATCGGGCAAAAAATTCATCTCGATGCGCTTCATTCCGTCGCCCTGGCAGGCTTCGCAGCGGCCGCCATTCACATTGAAACTGAACCGGCCGACCTTGTAGCCGCGCTCGCGCGACTCCGGCAGCATGGAGTACAGCTCACGAATCGGAGTAAACACGCCGGTATAGGTGGCGGGGTTCGAGCGCGGCGTGCGCCCGATCGGCGATTGGTCGATTTCGATGACTTTATCGATGTTTTCGATGCCCACAATGGCTTCATGCGCGCCCGGCTCCGCATGCGATCGATAGATCTCCTTGGCTAGCGCGCGGTACAAAATGTCGTGTACCAAGGTCGATTTGCCGCTGCCCGAAACGCCAGTGACTACAATGAGCGTGCCCAAAGGAAAATCCACGTCGATGTCTTTAAGATTGTGCTCGCGCGCGCCTTGGACAGTCAGCTTCAGACCGTTGCCGGAACGCCGGACGGCGGGCGGCGAGATGGCCAGCTTGCCGGAAAGGTATTGGCCGGTGAGCGATTGAGGAGTGCGCGCTATGTCGAGCGGAGTCCCCTGCGCAATCAGTACGCCTCCCAGCCTTCCGGCGAGCGGTCCCAGATCCACCACATAATCAGCGCGCTCGATGGTTTCCGCATCGTGTTCGACCACGAGCACCGTGTTGCCGAGATCGCGTAAGTGATGCAGCATGTCGATAAGGCGGCTGTTATCCCGCGAGTGCAAACCGATCGAAGGCTCATCCAGCACATACAAAACTCCGCGCAATTTGGAGCCGATCTGCGTAGCTAACCGGATGCGCTGCGCTTCGCCTCCCGAAAGCGTCGCCGAAGAACGCGCGAGATTCAGATAATCGAGACCGACCGCGCACAGGAATTCCAGCCGATTTCGGATCTCCTCCACCACGCGCCCCACGAGTTTCTGCTCTCGTCCGGCAAATTTCCAGGAGCGGACCAGAGGCAACAGGCGTGCAATCGGCATCTCCGCAAAATCGGCGATCGAGATGCCGTTGACCCGAACCGCGAGACTGGCCGGCTTCAAACGCCGTCCTTTGCACTCCGGGCAAGGCGCGGGAGACATATAATCCATGAGCCATTCGCGATAGCCTTCGCTAGCCTGCTCGAATCTCTCCTCCAGCCACTTCAGGATTCCATCGCACTGCGCGTTTCCATAAACCAGCAGATGGCGGGCCCTTGCGGGCAGATTTTCAAACGGCAGCGAAAGATCGATGCGGAATATCTCCGCAGCTTCCGCCAGCGCCGAGGCCATAAACGAAGAAGTGGAC
The DNA here is from genome assembly GCA_050746645.1 of Bryobacteraceae bacterium. GTDB lineage: Bacteria > Acidobacteriota > Terriglobia > Bryobacterales > Bryobacteraceae > Bog-105. The sequence goes on from JBOGMI010000587.1 coordinate 1,618, forward strand.
CCCGGTCCCAGTCCGCCGTCGAGCAGCGGCTTGGACGGGTCCGCGATCACCTTCGCCGCGTCGAAAGACCATTTGCTGCCGATCCCGTTGCAGGCCTCGCAAGCGCCATAAGGACTGTTGAATGAAAACGACCGCGGTTCGAGTTGGGGAATGCTGGTCCCATCGTTCGGGCAGGCGAGCTTTTCCGAGTACAGACGCTCCGGACCATCCACAACCGCCACTGTGACGAGCCCGGTCGCCCATTTCAGCGCCGTCTGGATCGAGTTTTCGAGGCGCTGCTCAATACCCCCTTTGACCACCAGCCGGTCGATGACGACTTCGATGGTGTGGTTCTTGCGTTTATCGAGTTTCGCCGGTTCATCGAGCGAGACTAATTTGCCGTCGATGCGGGCGCGAAACCCGGCCTTCGCGATCGCCTCCAGCTCCTTCTTGTATTCGCCTTTACGCCCGCGCGCGATCGGCGCGAGGATCATGATGCGCTCGTCGCGGTGCCGCGAGAAGACCTGTTCCAGAATCTGTGCCGGAGACTGCCGGGCGATTTCGGCGCCGCAGAGCGGGCAATGCGGCACGCCGATGGAAGCGTAGAGCAGGCGGGCGTAGTCGTAGATTTCGGTAACGGTTCCGACTGTGGATCGCGGGCTGCGCGAGGTGGTTTTCTGTTCAATCGAAATGGCCGGGCTGAGCCCGTCAATCGAATCCACCTCCGGCCGCTCCATTTGATCCAGGAACTGGCGGGCGTAAGGCGAGAGCGTTTCGACGTAGCGGCGCTGCCCCTCGGCATAAATCGTGTCGAAAGCGAGCGAGCTTTTCCCCGATCCACTGAGTCCCGTGATGACGGCAAAGACATTGCGCGGGATCTCGACATCGATGTTTTTCAGGTTGTGCTGGCGCGCGCCGTGCACGCGGATTCGATCGAGCATGGGACAGGGCTTATCACCATTGTCCAGTATCGTCGTTTCGCGGCTTAAGGGCTCGATGCGCTTACCAATGCGAAGGGCGATCTTCGTGAGGCCGGGACGAAGGTGTCGCCGGCTTCGCACGTCCTATACTGATCGCGAAGACGGTTCATGGCAAAAAACTTCAAAGACCTCACCGACCGCGAGATCCTGGCGCTCGCCGTTTCGCTCGAGGAAGAGGATGGCCGGATCTATGAAGAATTTGTGGACGGCCTGCGGGACCGTTATCCCGCGACCGCCAAGCTCATGCAGGAGATGCAAGCTGAGGAATCGGATCATCGCGCACGCTTGATCGATCTCTATCGCAAGCGTTTTGGCGAGCACATCCCGCTCATCCGGCGCCAGGACGTGAAAGGATTTGTCTCGCGGCCGGCGGTTTGGCTCGGCGGCCCCATCCGGCCTCGCGACGTGCGCAAAACGGTGGAATCCATGGAGGAAGAAACCCGCCGTTTCTATACCCTCGCTCTCGGGAAAGTGACCGACGCCTCCACGCGCAAATTGCTGGGCGATCTGGCCGAAGCCGAGGCGCGCCATTCGGCGGCGGCCGACGAGATGGAGCGCCTGCGCCTCACGCCCGAAACACAGTACGAAGAAGAGGAGACCTATCGGCGCACCTTTGTCCTGCAATTCGTGCAGCCGGGGCTCGCGGGCCTGATGGATGGTTCCGTCTCGACGCTGGCGCCGCTGTTCGCCGCCGCTCTCGCCACGCACAGCAGTTGGGATGCATTTCGCGTCGGGCTGGCGGCTTCTGTCGGCGCGGGCATCTCCATGGCCTTCGCCGAAGCGCTCTCCGATACCGGCCTGATTACCGGGCGCGGCCGCCCTCTGGTGCGCGGCATCGTGACCGGTATCATGACCACCGCCGGAGGCATTGGACACACGCTCCCGTTTCTTATCCCCAACTTCGGTTTGGCCATGGCGATTGCCATCATCGTGGTGGCCGCCGAGCTGGCGGCTATCAGTTGGATTCGCCAGCACTATATGGAAACGCCGTTAATGCGCGCGGCAACTCAAGTAGTGCTTGGCGGAGTGCTGGTTTTCGTTGCCGGCATTCTCATCGGAAGCTCATAATGTCCTCTTGGAGCGACTATGCCAACTTTGCCCATGATCGAATATGCAGACGCAACCGCGGAAGTGCGCGCCGTCTTCGACGATATCCTCACCACGCGCAAAACCGATCGCGTTAATAATTTCTGGAAAGTGCTCGCCAACGACCCCGCGGCGCTCCGCCGTACTTGGGAGGGCATCAAACAGGTGATGGCCCCGGGCGCACTCGACCCGCTGACCAAGGAATTGATCTACATGGCGGTCAGCATTACGAATCAATGCCAATACTGCATCGGCTCCCATACCGCCTCTGCCCGCAAGAAGGGCATGACCGGCGAAATGTTCGCCGAATTCATGGCCGTGGTCGGCATGGCGCACCAAACCAACAGCCTGGCGACGGGCTATCGTGTCGAACTCGACGAAGCGTTCCGGTAGCTGGTGAGGTGATTAAGAGCGTCGGAAACGCGGTGTGCAGCCGCTCACTGTGCGAATCCTCAGCTCACCGCTTTCTTCACGAGTGCCCCGATCTTTGCCTCCTCTGCCGCAGTCAGTTCTTTGAGCGCAAAGGCGGTCGGCCACATCTGGCCTTCGTCGAGGTTCGCTTTGTCGCTGAAGCCGAGCGTCGCATACCTCGTCTTGAACTTCTGTGAGCTTTGGAAGAAGCAGACGACATTGCCGTCCTTGGCATACGCGGGCATCCCGTACCAGGTTTTCGGCGAGAGCGCTGGCCCGTTGGATTTGACGATTGCATGGAGCCGCTCGGCCATGGCTCGGTCCGGCTGCGGCAGTTCGGCGATTTTCTCGAGCACGGCGCTTTCCCCGTCCTCCTTGCCCACGTCCCGCCCGCGGCGCGCGGCCGCCTTGAATTCCTGGACGTGCTCCCTCATGGCGGCTCGTTCCTCGTCGGTGAATCCCGTGGGCTTCTCTCCCTGCGCCGTAGTGCTCTTCTGCGTTCCCTTCTTTGCAGGCTTCATAGTGCTGCTTCCTTTCCAACGAGGGTATCAACGCCGCGCCGCTCGCCTCGCTTACGCTCGGGGTTCTGTTGGCTTGCATCCTGCACCGTTTCGTCGTGCACCCGGCGCGATGCCAGGCTTCGGCAAGACGGCGCAGGCCGTCGTGACCACCTGCCGCCTCGAAGACAGTTTTGCATTCGTCCGTGATGGCAGGCCCCCGTGTGTATACAGACGATCGCTGCAAGCCGCCTCACTCCGCCCGCAGCGCCTGCATTGGGTCCACACTGGCGGCACGGCGCGCGGGAATGAGTACAGCGATCAGCGCGGCCAGCGCAAGCAGCAGCGCAGATCCTGAAAGCACCGGCGGGTCCCAGGGCTTCACCCCGAAAAGCCGGCTGGCGATGAGATACCCGGTGCCGATCGCCGCCGGAATCCCCAGCGCCAGCCCGATGCCCACTTGCCCGAAGGCTCCGCGCATCACCAGGAACAACACCGAACCGCGGTCCGCGCCCAGCGCCATGCGCACGCCGATTTCGCTCGTCCGCTGTTCGACACCATAGGCCGTTACGCCGTAAAGACCCACGGCTGCCAGCACCAGCCCAATGGCTCCAAAAAGCCAGGTCAGGGCTGCGATCATCTTCTGCTGCGCGAAACCGGCGTGAATGACCGCGGAGTATGGCTGAACACTGGACACCACGAGGTTTGGCTCGGCTTTTCCGAGCGTCTTCTTCACCTGCGCCACGAGGTCCGGTGGACTCCCGGGCGCCCAGATCACGAGGTTGTAGAGGTAATGCGACCAGATTTCGCGGCCTTCCAAGTTTGCTTGGTCAAAATGCGTGCTCTGCGCCTCCGGCATGAAATACACCGGCTCCTCCGGGCCATTCCCGAACTCCACATTCGACGCGATACCCACAATCTCGTACATGCCCGCGTTTTTCTCCGGAGCCGGGCCGAAGTGTTGCCCGATGGGATTCTGCTTGCCGAAAAAACGCTTCGCGAACGCCTCGTTAATGACAGCCACGGGCCGCGTATCTGCGTTGTCGCGATTCGTGATGGGCCGCCCCATCACGATCCGGTCCCCAAAGGTTTTAAAGAATCCCGGTGTCACGCGAGTCCATCCGGAGGAGAGATCTCTCCTCGGGCCCGGCTCCGGCCGGCCGTCGATGCGGATGTCATGCGTCATCCAGCCTTTGGGAGGCGCCTCGAGCACCGCGCCCACGCTGAGCACTCCGGGGATGGCGCGCACGCGGTTTTCAAGCTCCCGGAAGAGCGGGACCAATTGTTCCTGCTTATAGCCGGAGATCTTCGGATCGATAGAGATCAGATACCTGCCGCCGGGGTCGAATCCAAAGTTCTGGTGCTCCAAATTGCGCAGGCTCTGGCCGAGCATCGCCGCCGCGCTCAGTAGTACGACTGAAACAGCAGCCTGCACAATCACCAGCGCCTTCTGCGCCCAGTGGCCGTTGCCCTGCACAGCGCGGCTCGCTCCATGCAGCGCTTCGATCGGTTTGGTTCGCGAGCTCATCCATGCGGGTGCAATGCCGAAGACAACTCCGGTGATCACCGCAATTCCCAGTGCAAAGAGCAGCACCGGCGTGGACGGCGCGGCATCCACGGGTGCCCAGGTCTTCGGTCCGGTGAAAGCAAGGTGGAGAATGAGACTGGCACCCGCATAGGCGACGGCGACGGCTATGCCTGCGACCGCGCCGAATACGCTCAGGATGAGGCTTTCAACAAGCGCCTTGCGCACCAGCCGAGCGCGAGATGCGCCGAGAGCAGCGCGCAGCGCCATCTGGTGACGGTTCTTCAGACCGCGCGCCAGAAGTAGATTGGCGATATTGGCGCAGGCCACCAGCAGCACACACAGCGCTGCCACCACCAGTAGCCCTAAGCCCTTCCGATACCTTTGGCGCAGCAGGGAAACGCCCGCACCGCCCGGCGTCAGATGGAGGGTTTGCTTCTCCCAGAGGTCTTTCTCCTGGGTGCTCATATCTGCGAGATGGCTCGCCAGCCACTCGTGCAGCTCGACCTGAAGCTGCGCTTGAAGCGTTTTCGGATCGATGCCGGAGCGAACTCGTCCGATCAGATCGAGCCAAGCCACGGCGGGATTCCTGAGTCGTGTGGTTTTGCCGGCGATCAGCGGCTCCGCCGTCAGCGGCAGCCAAAAATTGGGCATGCCCCCACTGGCGAGTTTGGCTCCGTAGAAGCCCGGCGGGGCAATACCGATCACCGTGAACGCATGGCCGTTGATCTGGTAGGTCGCTCCGATGACAGCCGGATCCGACCCGTACTCTGCCTGCCAAATACGGAAACTCATCACCGCAACCGACGGAGCGCCCTCGTGATCGTCGGCATCGGTGAACAGGCGCCCGCGCCAGGCGGAAATGCCGAAAGTTTTGAAGAAGTTGCCGGAGACGTATTCGCCTATGGCCGTCTTAGCCGGAGCCGGCGAACCGCCGCGCCGCACGGCCAACTCGGCGTTCCCTTGGCCGATCTGGAATGCCGCAAGGTCCTCGAACGCCGATGTATGGGCGCGAAAGAACTTGTACGCCTCCCATGAGAATAAGCTCCAGTCGCTCCGTGAGTTGCCTCCCTGTGTGTACCCGGCCGAAAAGCAACAAGCGGCCGAGTCGCCGATGCGCCAGAGCTGGTCAGGCTGCACGACGGGCAGCGAGCGCAGCATCATCTGCTGGATCAGCGTGAAGATCGCCGTCGTCGCCCCAATCCCCAGCGCAAGCGTGATCACCGCCGTTGCCGTGAACGCTGGTGACCGCCTAAGTTGCCGAATGGTGTGACGCAGGTCCCGCCAGATCTCGTCAAGCGCCGGAGCCGTATCGGCCCAGCCGGTCCGCTCCCTTATCGCCACCGGATTCCCGAATCGCAGCCGTGCTCTCCGCCGCGCTGCTTCTGGCGGTAGCCCCGCTCGTTCCTCGTCCTCGGCGGCCATCTCCAGATGCGACCGCAGTTCTTCCTCGATTTCCGCGTCTACTCGCTCCCGCCGCCAAAGATTGCTCACCCGCCGCAGCACGCCCATCGTTTCCTCATGCGTACCGCAGCACGGCTCGCACGCCTTTCACCAATTCGTCGAAGTCTTCCTCGGCTTGAGACAGTCGTTTCCGGCCCGCCGCCGTCAGCCGGTAGTACTTCGCCCGCCGCCTAGTCTCTGTCAGCGCCCAGCCCGATCGGATCCATCCGCTCTGCTCCATCCGGTGCAGGGCAGGGTAGAGCGATCCCTCTTCGACGAGCAGCAGTTCCTTGCTCGCCCGCTGGATATGCCGCACAATCCCGTATCCATGCAGCTCCCGGCGCTGCGAAAGTGTCTTCAGCACCAAGAGATCCAAACTGCCCTGGAGATCGTATTTCGCCATTGGATGCCTATACCTCTTAGTCTTGGAGCAAGCATACACATAGACGTATTGGGATGTCAATAATCGCGTCCCCGACGACGATTCTGTTCGCTGTTTGCAATAGGCTGCTTTGCCAAGCCGCACACCAATATCTGAAAAGCGTGGGCGGCCCGAAGAAGGCCGTCGTGCCGTACTTCAGCCTTTACGAGTTGCGGCACACGCTTGCGACGCGGCTGAGTGCGGGCGGCCTTGCCGATCGTATGGTGATGCAGATGCTGCGGCAGGGCGATGCGGAGGTGTTCAAACTGTACAGCAGGCTGAGCTCGGCATGATGCGCGAAGCGCCGGCGAAGCGTCGCACGTTCGGGCGCAATTTTGAGATTACCGGAGGATTCCAAACGATTTTTTGGTCGGGCTGCCGGGAGGTTTGCCTGCCTCGGGACGCGAGGGATTTCACGGAAGGCTCGATCGAATGGCGGGAGCATTGCCATCTCATTGGCGAGGCGCGTGGACCAGAGTGCCTTCAGTCGTGGTTCCTTTTTGATGATCGCACCTCCGATTCCAATGGCCCCTGCCCGCTAAACGCGCGTTTCGCGGCCATTACGGGCACGAGTTCTGCAACATCGATGCCCTCGCACGTGACGAGATGCCAGAGGTCGTAAGGTCGCGCGGTTCGTTGCGGGCGCGATCAGTCAACGCGAGGACTTTTTCCGTCGCAGTTTCGGCTATCGAGTATGTAATGAGAACGATCCATGCGCATTCCGTGCAATCCCACGGCACGGATCGCCCATGGACCATAATCGCGCATGGACCACAATCGCGCATGGACCACAATGGACCATAAAGGAAGGCAACAGGAACAAAGGCCTTCTTCGGCCCCTCTTAGAAGGCTTTCTTATTGGTACTGTTCAGTCGGAAAGTTTTTTGTTGGTACCTATTGACACGTTATATAAGACTATGCATAATGGTACTGCATTGATCTGATCGGAACCAAAGGAAGCTAGCGATGCCAGAAACCATAGTTATTCAAGGAAGGAACATCCCTTATACGCGGGGGGCTATATCCGTCGAAGAATGCGTGCTCGATCCGCAGAATCCCCGGATTCAGTTCCTCGTGGGGCAGCGCGCGGGTGCCGTCAACGAGCGCGATTTGGACGAGTTGATCTGGGAGAAGGACGCCGTCAAGGCCCTAGCTCAGTCAATTCTCCAGAACGGCGGAGTCTACGAAGCCGTGATTGTCCAGCGAACGGACCAGAAGTTCCTTGTACGGGAAGGCAATTGCCGGACTGTCGCCTGTCGGCATCTTCTGGACCAGCACCCAAACGACGCGCGGTTCAAGATGATGCCCGCCATGATCTTTGACGTTGACCTAAACGAAGAAGACCTCGCTGTTCTCCTAGCGGATATGCATGTCAGCGGCAAAATCCGCTGGGACGCATATGAGCAAGCAAAACACGTGTCAGACCTCTTCAACGCGTACGGCAAGACGTATGAGTGGTTGAGCAATCACTTGCGTCTCAGCAAGGGGAAGATCAAGGAGCTTTTGGATGCGTATCAGGCCACGACGGAGTATCTGAGCCTCCATCCGGCGCCAGTCAACGTGAAAAAATTCGCGGTTTTTCACGAGGTAATGAAGAAAAAAGAATTACGCGAGAAGTTCAAAGAGGACCCTCGGTTTAAGCAGTCGTTCCATAAATTGGTCAGCGAAGAGCGGATCAACGACTCAAAGCAGATCAGGGATCTTCCGATCATCCTCGCCAACTCCGAAGCAGTGAAAGCGCTGGAACAATCCGGCTTTGAAGACGCACAAAAAGTACTCGTCAGAGAAGACCCGTCGCTGCAGAGCGATGCGTTCTGGGCGATTAAACAAGCCACGGAAAAAATCAAGACCCTGCCGGCAGATGACATTCAAGATCTGAAGGCTGGTAATCCTCAGAAAATCATTATGGTGCGAAATCTTTATCGCGCCATCGAGGACGTTGCGACGCTCGCCGGAGTGAAACTATGATCCGCTTTCAGTGGCGTCCCAAACAGATTCGGCTCCGGCGCCACCCGATGCCGCGAACGCTCGTGCGGGAGCCGCGCGCCGTAGGCGGCGGGTACATTTCCGCCGATACGAGGCTATTTGTTTGGCAACGGGATCAGGGCCGTTGTCGAAACTGTGGAGGAACACAAGACCTGCAATTTGACCACATTGTTCCGCGGTCTCTTGGTGGGTCGGGAACAGCGCAGAATGTAGAACTCCTCTGCAAGGAATGCAACCAGAAAAAGCGCGCAAAGCTATTCGCACCTGGGCTCGTACGAATCGCCAGCGGGGAACCTGCCAGAACAAATGGAGGTGTTCGATGACATTCGAGACCGGCTTTGCCGACACCGAACGTGCAGCGACCGCAACAACGAAAGTGGTTGCGACTCTTTCCACTGCTGCGCGCCAACTTCAGAAAGCGGCGCTAGAGGGCGACATCACAAAGATCCGCAAGACGCGCGAAAAGCTCCAGGCGGCATTGGAATCGACGAGGCAGGAAGTTGCCAACGCAAAATCCGCGTGGCCATTCGCTCCCGAAGATGAAGAGAAATACCTGAAGGAGTCCTTCGCCGCGGAACTGATTGAAATCGCGAAGAAAGATGGTCTGCAGGTTCAACAGCGCGATGAGGGTTTAGTTGCATTTCCATCGGTGGTGCGAATTTTGGGTGGGGACCGCGCCGTTAGAATCAATCGGACAAAGGTTACTGGAATTCGGCCGACTCGAATCACAGGGCTTCTTAAAGCTATTCAATCGCGGAAATCAAAGGCCACAGCAGAGCATTTCCTCGAGGTGCTGCACCGGGCGTACCGGCTCGTTGTTGGTACAGAGCACGGAAAAACAGTCGCTCTTTCCAGTATTTACGAGACTCTAACCTTGTTGCCGGGATCGACGGCCACATATGATCACACAGATTTCGTCCGAGACGTCTTCCTTTTAGACCGCAGCGGAATAACGAAAACGAAATCCGGCGCGGTTTACTCCCTCCCTGCCAGTACAGGCACAAAATCAACGAAGGGAACATTCTCCTTCATTGCTCCGGATGGCGAAACCGTCACGTACTACGGCATTCGATTCAGCGAGGTGACCCAATGACAACGTTCATCGATCCTTCGAAGTGGTTGACATTCATCGAGCAAGAGTACCTCGGAAGTTTTGTCCGCGACGGCGGCGCCGCGATAAAATTTGCCGTGCCGGTGAACGAAGGTTCGGCGTCTCAGTTGTTCGAGGGGCTGACGCGACTGGCCAGCGGAGCAGGGTACGCCGTCATCAAGATCAGCGCCGCTGATACGCGAATTCACATGGCCGATGAAATCTTCTTTCGCACCGCTGAGCAGGTTCCGTGGCAGATCCTTAGCCGCAAGTTCATCGCAAAGCTGGCAGCTGACTTGGGCTATCAGTGGGTCGAATGTACGGATGGCCCCATCTACCTTCAACTTGCCGAAGCAAACCGCGTTGATCCGCAAATGCTGCTGCTAGACCTGAAGAAATCTATCGGCAACACTGTATTCCGGGAACGGCGACTTTCAAGAGATTTCCGGGTCGCAATGACTCACCTTTGCATTGCGGAGCTTTCAGGTGGACAGGACGGAGCAACGACGGTCCGAATCCTCACCGATTGGCTGACCGGCCGCAACAAAGCGGTCAGCGCAGTCAAGCCCTATCACATTTTTCGAAAAATCAACCGAACAACTGCGCGCTTCTTCTTCGAGTCAATGGTTCGCTGGGTTAGGGCAACTTCACCTCCAGGAATGGTGCTTCTTCTCGACGCGCAAAGGGTGATGCTGGCTCGCAATCCTCATGACCTTGGCATCTTCTACAGCAAAGCGGCCGTGCTGGATACCTATGAGGTCCTGCGCCAGTTCATCGACAGCGCGAGCGACTTAGACGGCTTCTTCATGGTCGTGGTGCCTGACATTCCTTTCCTTGAAGATCATGGTCGAGGAATCAGCGCATACGAAGCGTTGAAGTTCCGGGTCTTTGACGAAATTCGCGACAGAAATCTAGTCAACCCAATGGCATCTCTGGCCCGAGTTGTTGGGGCCGCATCAGGAGTGTAACTGTCATGGATACGAATGGACAGATCGATTACAAACGTGCCCTTGAAGCGCTTCGCAACGGTGTCCCTAACCGTCACGCCGTCAGCGTGCTAGGCTGCAACCAGCAACAGGCGGAGGCGGCATTCTCTCAACGGCTGGAAGCCGTTCAGAGTGCGGCGCTTGACGGCAAACAACTGCCGGGCCTCCTGATCGCCGGCGGCTTTGGGACTGGTAAGTCGCATTTGCTGGACTATTTGGAGCACTTAGCCAGCACAAGAAACTTCGTGGCCAGTCATATCGTCATCAGCAAGGAAACACCTCTTTTCGACCCTGCCAAAGTCTTCCTGGCAGCGGTCGATACTGCTGTGGTTCCGGCGCTGAATGGCGAAGCGATTCGCGAGATCGCTCTTCGATTGCGACCGGACACACCTGCCTACAGAGAATTCTTCGAGTGGGCCAACAGTTCTTCGAGCGGACTCAGCCAGATTTTCGCCGCGACGGTTTTGCTTCACGAGAGGCTCAACAACGATCCCGAACTGGTCGATGAGATTACCAACTTTTGGTCGGGAGAACGGCTCTCGATCGCTCGAATCAGGCAGGGCCTCAAGCAGATAGGCTGTCAGGGGATGTATTCTTTGAAGCCGGTCAAGGTCAGAGACCTGGCGCTCCAGAGATTCCTTTTTGCCTCTCGATTGATCCTCGCTGCCAGCTATGCCGGATGGGTTTTGCTCATCGACGAAGTCGAACTCGTGGGCAGGTATAGCCTTTTGCAACGCGGCCGATCTTACGCTGAATTGGCGCGTTGGATGGGAAAGGTTGAGGGCGACGTAATTCCTGGACTATTCTCCGTGGCCGCGATCACGGACGATTTTGGCTTGGCTGTTTTGCAGGAGAAGAGCGATCGCGACATTGTTGGGGAGAAATTGCGCGCCAAACAGACAGACGAATATTTGAACCTCGCTGGCCGGGCCGATACGGGCATGCGGCTCATTGAGCGCGAAGCCCTAATACTCGAACCTCCTGACGAATCCACGCTGGGCCAGACATATGAGCGGCTGAAGCAGATCCATGCGGAGGCTTACGGATGGTGCCCTCCAGAGATTCCATGGGCCGCAACGGCTATGACGCGTCGGATGAGGTCGTATGTACGGCGCTGGGTCAACGAGTGGGATCTGCGGCGTCTCTATCCGGAGGCGCAGATTTGCACGGATGAAGAACCGGAGATCAAGCCGAGCTACATACAGGATGAGGATCTGGAGCAGCCTTCGGAGGGATCCGCACAGGAATAGGCGCGCGCGCACCGAGACGTTCGAAAAGGCGCCGTTGGGCCAGACTGGTCGTGCTGACTGGTGTCGCCTCCCTTGGGACCGCTCAAATCGGCAATCAGGTCCTCCATTGCCAGCTTGGATTCGCTAACCATAGCGCGCCCGGCCCTCTCTGTGGCTCCCCCGAAGGGGAGCGGGCACCTGATTGTAAGCGATTTATTGGTCGGGCCGCCGGGATTTGAACCCGGGACCTCTTGCACCCCAAGCAAGCGCGCTAGCCAAGCTGCGCCACGGCCCGACGACGGGATGGCTTTACCAATCTACCATTCGCCGCCATAGGAACTCCGTGCAGTCCACGCGATCAATAGAGAACGAGCTGCACATCGCGCGCCGTCCGGTCATACTTCTCTTTCGCGCGCCCCAGAATCTCCGCAATCCGCAATAACTCTTCCGTAGTCTCGATGTTGCGGTCCGCCTCGTCTTCCAGATCCATCAGCGTTCGCCTGACAATCTCGATGGATTTGAGCACCAAATCGACCTGCCGCGGACCTAGCTCGACGGTTACGCCCTGCATCGGCTCCTCTCTGCTCGTTTCTGTTTCATTCTCGATTCAGCAGCGGCTGGGAGCATCGTTACTTCCTCGCGGCGTCTTTCTCTCGCTTGCGGTCCGCCACGATGGTCACCTCGATATCGTGCGCGAGGCTCACGACTTCGTTCACCAAGCTTCTGCCCAGCAGGCGATCGAAGCCCTTGCCCGCGCATCGGGGCAGGAAAATCTGACGCGCGCTGTGGTTCCGGGCGAAATCCACCAGTATTTCGGCGCGTTCCGTTCCCGCGAGCAGCGATGTTTCGATGTGCATATTGCGAGCGAAGCTCAGATGCCGTTCGACCGCCTCGCGTGTCGCCTCCGGCAGGCCCCGCAGGCGGCCGTCCGGGGCAACAAATACCGCGAAACAGCGCGCGTGAAGGACGTCCGCAACGCGCTTGCCGCGCCGGATCAGCATAGCGGTCGACGGATCGTCGCTAATGTAAATGACAACGGCATCGTCCAGCTTTCCGCCGCGCGCGGGCGAGCCAGGCTCATCGCGGGCGCTGTCGGCTTCGCTGCCGCGGTGCTCGATTCTCTCCTCCACTTCCTGCGCCGTCTGCCTCAGCGCC
>JBOGMI010000588.1:0-2665 GCA_050746645.1 Bryobacteraceae bacterium
GGATGGCCAGCAGCCGCGCGACTTGAGGCAGATTTCGATGGAAGGCCGTGTCGAAACAAGCGGCCTGGCGCGCCTGAGGTGTCGAACGGCGAAAGCCCTCAATCAGCTCGATTTCGCCCGGCAGATGATCGGGATCGAACGGCGCCATCCGCCGCAAATCCTGGAGCACGCCGTCGTCGATCCAGCAGGGCCCGATGAGCTTGGATCCGCCGTGAACGATGCGATGTCCGACGGCGGCCAGCGAAGCCAGATCGGTCCGGCGGCGCAGCCAATCGACGAGCTGCTCGACCGCCGCGGCATGATCGCGTGTGCTCAGCGGCACGCTGTCCGTCTGGTTGGTGCGAATGTCGTGGGTATGCAATGTGCCGCCCGGCAGGCCGATGCGGTCGAGGGTGCCCGACAATCGCCGCCGCGGGCCTCCGGCGATATCGAACCAGGCGAACTTGATACTCGACGAGCCGCCGTTCACCGCCAGCACGGCGCTGGCGGAGCCGGGAGCGTTTTCTGCTTGGCTTTGCATAAGCCTCCATCTCGCCTGCGGCAGGCTGGTCCCACCCTTTTCTATGTTGGTCAAGAGGTATTATTTCGGCGATGGATGGCCCCCCATGTCCGCACCGATAGCGGTCGTTTTTTGCAGGCGCGAAAAACGGAGCAACGGTGACGGTAAGGCGAGGGTTAAGGTTGTTAATCAATCAGATCGTCGTCGCGGTGGCGCCGTGATGCCGGGCAGTTGCGGGTCGGGTTACTCCAACCTTTTGCCTGGGATGTACCGCCTCTGACAGCGGTCGTCAAATTGGCTACATCGGAGATGTCACCGAGATACGCTGCCGCGGCCCCTCGAAACTACACCAGGCGTTTTCTTGAGAAACGCTCAGGGTGGGAGGAAGGTGGCCGGGACAACATCACTGGCTCATCCACGAACGACGAATCGCTTCTCCTGGGGTTATGTTTGGTTCACTTACACGAGTAGGTTACGCTGCTCGGCTCGATCGGGTTTTTAAATGGGTGACGCGTAAATTGCAGGGTTCGGCCAGCACGGTCTGCCAACGCGACAGGCGAGCGGAGCCGGCCAGGAGCAAGAACGTTGGGGGCGACCGGAGGCACCGGAGCATGCGGTCGGCAAGCAACAGTCTCGCGCAGCGAGTCCATCCACTGCCTTCTTTTGCCGGCCGCTGCGCAGGCGGCGGGGCAGTGCCGCAGGGAGCTGGGGTCCCAACGGGCTTGCTCCTGGCCGGCGTAGCGCTGGCGGCTCGCTGGCGGCATCGCTTCAAACCTCCACCGCCGCGGGTGACTCCACCTGCTTCCACGGCTTGCCGGGGAACAAGCGCCTTGGCTCAAACGTCTCGCCCCGAGCGCCGGTGGCATACAATGCCAGGGCCAACTTCCGCATCACCCCCACCAGCGCGCCTTTGGCGCGGCCTTTGTCCCGCACCTTTTTCGCCTCGTACCACTTCTTGATCTCGGCCTCTTGCACCATCCGCAACGCCGCTAGGTACAGCCAACGACGCACGATGCCAGGCCCACGCTTCGTGATCTTCAACTGACCGTGGTATTTGCCGCTGCTGCGCTCCTTCAAGTTCAGGCCCATCGCCTTGCGATAGGCTTCGCCACAGTGGTAGTTGGACGGATCGCCCAAGAACACCCACAGCACGCAAGCCGTCACCGTGCCGACCGCCTTCGACATGCGGCGAATCGCCTCGTTCTTCTCACCCAATTCTTCCAGACGGGCCTTGGCCGCTTGCACCTCACGCAGGGCCGCCAAGGCGTGCGCGGCGCACTTCTGAACGGCTTTCACATCGAAGCGGTCTTGGGCGGCGCCGCTCGTGCTGCCGGCCGAAGCCAAAATCTCGTCCAATGTGGTTTTCTTCAACGCGCCACGCCCCCATTGGTTCAACCGTCGCCGCGCCTCCTCGTCGGCCACCAAAGCGGCCGGACCGCCATAGTGCGCCAGCAGGCTCAGAAGCGTTACCGACGTCAAACCGATCAGCCGCGTCAGCTCCGGCCAATGACGCGCCATGTGCGCCTCCAACTTACCCGTCCAAAAGTTTTCCACCCGTTGCTGGTCGTCAACTTCGCCCACCCAATAAGCCAGTTCCGCGTCTGCTTCGCTCAGTTGCCGATACGGCCAAGGACGCGATTTGCCAAACGCGGCCAGCTCAGCGACCACCGCCGCGTCTTTGCCGTCGTGCTGAGAGGGCACGCCGTCGAACGCCTCCGAATGATCCTTCGACGCCTTGCCGCTCACACGCGCCACGGGCAGGCCCGCCAAAGTCAGCTCCGCCCGCAACGGATCGCCATACGTGCCCGTCGATTCCATGGCCACCGTCAACCGCTGATGCTGGAACAACCTTGCCAACAGGCCCACCAAGAACTCGAGCTCCGATGGATTCCGCACTTTCCAGGGTCGCTCAAACGATCCGTCAGCAAAACGGATGACCACGAAGGCGTACTTTTTCCCCACGTCCACTCCCACCCATACGAAGCCCGAAACCGCCTTGGCGATCACGCTTTCCAGATCCACATTCTTGACTTCCGTCGAACGATACGCTTTGCTCTTTCTCACGGGGACGACCTCCTAAAACAGGGTTTGGTTGGTTGAAACTAACCTCAAATCAACTTTAACCCTCTTGAGGCGTCCCCGCTTTTCCTACCTATAGCCAACTAC
>JBOGMI010000589.1:0-2307 GCA_050746645.1 Bryobacteraceae bacterium
CCCGCCCTCCAAAATTTCCGGCATTCGAATTGCTCATCACGAATTGCATGTCCGGCACTTCGGCCTTCGCTTACGGCCTGCGCACACTGGCGAAAAGCCCGGGCTTCACCATTGCGGTCCTGTTCTCGCTCGCTCTCGGTGTGGGTGCGAATGTCGCCATTTACAGCGTCGTCAACGGTCTGCTGTTCCATCCCGCCGGAATCAGCCATCCCGACACGCTGGTCGCGCCGCGGGTCACCTACAAGAAGCTCGGTCTCTACGATGTCGGCATGTCCGCCCCGGACTTTGCGGACACGCGTGCCAGCAAACAGATTTTCTCTCAGGCGGCCATGGAGATCTCCGACGGATTCAACTACACCAGTGGCGATTCGCCCCAGCGGCTCGAAGGCGCCTTGGTGACCTGGCAATGGTTCAATGTTTTCGCGACGCATCCGCTGCTCGGCCACGGATTCGTCCGGCAGGAAGACCAGCCAGGCGCCAATCGCGTCGCCGTGCTCTCCTACGGGACCTGGAAGCGTCTCTTCGGAGGTGACCGCCAGATCCTGGGCCGAACGATCGAGTTGGACAACACGGCATACCGCATAGTCGGCGTGATGCCTTCGGATTTCCGCTGGCCGGCGGAAGCCGATGTTTGGGTGCCGATGGGGCTACCCCCCAAAGGCTACGGCCCCAGTCATCGCTTCAACGAAAAGTATTTCGCCGTGGCACGGCTGGCGCCTGGGGTCACTTACGCCCGCGCTGCCAGCCGGATGCAGGCGCTCTCGAACCGCGTGCTCGATCAAGTGCCCTTCGCGCGGCGCGCTCAATGGAGCATGGCGCTGGAGCGGTTCACCGCATACGCCTCGGGCGATCTGAAGACGCCTGTGCTGATCCTACTCGGTGCGGTGGGGCTGGTCTTGTTGATCGCTTGCTGCAACATCGCGGGGCTGATGCTGGTTCGCGGAACTTCGCGCTCTCGCGAACTGGCGATCCGCACCGCGCTGGGCGCGAGCCGCGGAGCCTTGATCCGGCAAGCGCTCGCCGAAACCTCTTTGCTCGCGATTGCGGGAACCTTGCTCGGCCTCGCCGCCGCCTATTGGATTCTCGATGGATTATTGTCGCTCGCGCATACGCAGCTTTCCTCCGGCATGCTGGTTCGCATCGATGGCCACGTGCTTGCGTTCACCGTGGGCGTTGGAATCGTGGCCGCGCTTTTGTTCGGGCTCATTCCAGCGTGGCACGTCGCACGACTAGGGCAGCATTACGATCAGCTCAAAGAAGGCGGCAGATCCGATACCGAAGGCCACCATCGCGCGCGGCTGCGTTCGGCACTGGTGATCGGACAGATCGCACTGGCATTGGTCCTTCTGGTCGGCACCGGTCTGCTTTTGAAAACGCTGGCGCAGTTACGCGACGTGAATGCCGGCTTCGACGCGCATCATGTGACTACCGCGTCGATTGCCTTGCCCATACCGAATTACAAAAATCCGGACAAACAAGCCGCCTTCTTGCGCACCGCGCTCGAAACCCTGTCGCAGACGCCGGGCGTCGTTTCCGCCAGCGCCGCGAACACGGTTCCGTTCAGCGGCAGCGATCCCACGGCTTCCTTCGGCATTGAAGGCCGCGTCGTTCCGCCCGGCAGCCCCGGCCCGCATGGATCGTCCCGATACGCCAGTCCGGATTATTTCAAGACCTTGCACATTCCTCTGCTCGCCGGCCGCTATTTCAACAACGGCGACCGCAAAGGCAGCCAGCCGGTTGCCATCATCGATATCGACCTCGCGCGCAAGTATTGGCCGAACCAGAATCCGATCGGACAGCGCATCAAGCATAGGGCGAACCAACCGTGGGCGACCATTGTCGGCATCGTCGGTCACGTGAAGCAATCGAGCCTGGCCGCCGATTCCGGCCGCGGCGCTTATTACTTGTCCATTTACCAGCAGCCGAGAGATGAGCTGTATCTGCTCGCTCGCGGCCAACTCCCGAAGACGCAACTTGCGCAGGCCATTCGCACCGCGGTTCATGCTGCCGACCCGGCGCAAGCGGTGTTCGATATCAAAACCATGCAACAGCGCATCGCGCTCGCGCTCGGCCCTCAGCGGTTCGCGGCCAGATTGCTGATCGCTTTCGCAGCCGCTGCTCTTTTCCTCGCTGCGATTGGCCTTTATGGCGTGATGAGCTACAGCGTGACGCGCCGCACCCGCGAGATCGGCATTCGCACAGCGCTCGGCGCCCCGCGCATCGCCATCCTCGCCATGGTGATCCGGCAAGCCATGTTGCTGGTGCTGGCCGGGATCATAGCCGGATGCATCGTGGCCGTGTTTCTGG
>JBOGMI010000590.1:0-2842 GCA_050746645.1 Bryobacteraceae bacterium
TACTTCCGCGCGGCACGTCCGGTTCGGTATACACATCGATGTAGCAGAGAGCGCCGCGGAAGCGGACGTCGATTCGGCTGAACTTGCCAGGGTAGTGCTTGGCGGCGTAATCGAGAATCCGGCGTTCCGTACGAGCTTTAACGTCAGGTGGGATGCTCTTTCCGCCGGTATGCGGGTTGTAAACCCAAGTGTGCATGCTTGATCCGCCCTTACTCCGTCTGCGCGCGGAGAGCGTCGGGGGAAGGCCTTTGTTGCGCTATTCTACCGCTGGATTTGCGCGTTGGCTTCCGATTTGCCAGAATCTCGCTCTTGATCTCGGCCAAGAGTTCGCAGGCAATGCGGTAATCCAGGCACCTCGGCACGGACATCCGCGTGAGCACGCAATTCACGAACAGCTTTAGGCCCTGCTCGTGCAACTGGTACGCGATTCTGCGGAACTCCGCGATTTTTTCAACGTGTCTCTCTCGGATCATTGCGGCGCTATATTCGTGAAACCGTTCTTGGATCGCCTTACACTGCTCTGGAAAGTGTTTGTGCAGGGTCGCATAGTGATAGCCGTTCCGATCCTGGAAGGATTTTAGCGAGCGAGGCGGAAAGTCTTTCAGCGCCAGATCCATTCGCTGCGCGGTTTTAACCTTGTCGAAGCCGAGGCGCTGCCGGCCCCAGAGGTTGCGCCAATGGGGCACGCCGGCGAGATCCAGGGGACCAATCTGAGCAGGGGATATCTTTCCTGTGAGAAGGCTGACCAAAGTGACGCCAAACACACGCGCCAAGCGGAGGTACACCGGCAGTATTGGGCGCTTCTCGCTGTTCCGCCAGTGGCCGATCGCACCGATGCTGACGCCCAGGGTGCGTGCGAAACCGGACAGGCCTTCCCAATCGGTTCCGAGGCGTATCAGTTGTGATAACTGAGCTGCGGTTAGTAACGACGGGCTGTGAAAGCCGGCCTCGATGAGATCCGCGATTTGGTTTGCAACCCAGATTTCCCAGTCCGGCGCTTCCTGACGGAGAAGCGAAGAGCTTTCGGAATTATCGTTCCCCGAATCCGAACCGAGCCAGCGTTTGCAGCGCGTACAGAAGCCCACCCAGGAGCACTGGCCGAGTAACGGTTGCGGCAAACTACAGTGCGGACATGCCAGCTGCAGCGCGCGCTGGTGAAACGGGCAGAACTTGACCGCGTCCAGTGTCCAAAGCAAAGGTATGTAGATTGGTTTACCGGCTTGTTTCCAGCTGGCCAGGCACATGGGACAGCACGCGGCCACGGCTCGCATCAACAGCGGCGTTGGAAGAAGTGATTTCCAGGGAAGCAAAGTGAGGTACTGAAGATCCTTCCTGCCGGTCATCTTCCCGATCGCCGAGACAAAGTCGGTAGCGACACCGCCGTTGGCATTGATACAGCAAGTGAACGAGCGAGAGCGGCCCTTGATTCCGCAGGAGAACATGTTTCGGCGGGTTGGGCCGTGCTTCATTACTTCCCGATGGTGAAGTACGCCAGGCGTGACGGAATGTGCCTGGGCAAGTCTGCAGATATAACTCGTCAGGCACTCGACCATCGAGGTGCCGATGCCGGCGGGGCTGAGATTGAAAAATCGGCTACGAGCTGGGATGGCTGGAGCCGTCATATCCCACCTTTCATATGGGGCAAGGCCGTCATCGCGCATTCACGCCTCCTTGGTAACTTCCAACAAGATCCCGAACTGGTTTGCGCTGGCCAACTCGCGTGCGCCGCTGGGGAAGCGGCGGATTCATGCACGGCGACGCCGGGGCGGTGGATAAAGTTGCGGCCCCCATCTGCAAGAGCTGTCTCAGGCGGTCGCGCTTCTGGCCCTTCTCGGCGATCTCGCTTTCGCCGTCGACCGCCTCGCGTGCCATTCTCTCGGACTGATCCAGCGACCACGCCGTTCTTTCGAGCATCTTCAAACTCACCGTGTGGGCGCCCTGGTTCAGAGCGAGCGCCAAAGCTCTCGTCAGCCAGTCTTTAACCAGCCCAACGCAGCCGATCGAACGCTCATAGCAGTACTCGATATAGGGCAACAAGTCTGACTCGCCGCTCAGCGGCAGATGGCGCTGCAGTGTGAAAACGACATTGCGAAAGGCCGCATAATCGTCGGACCTCTCGGCGTGATATCGGGGAAAATGGATGTCGATGCTGCGCCGGCTCAACTGTGCACTGAGATTGCGGAAGGGGAGTAACTCGTAAGTTCCTATCAAGACGTGTACCGTGTTGGCGAGGCTAGCCAGGGATTTAATCGAGTCGAGTTGGTCCTGCAGTTTGCGGCCGCTCTTCATTTTTGCCAGGTGCTGGGCCTCGTCGATGAAGAATGCCGCTGGCCGGCGGTGGACCAGCGCACCCTCCAGAGCCATTCGCAGTTCAAACCCTGGCACACGAGAATCGCTAAAGGCTCTGCCGCGGCCGTCTCGGAATGAGTTGCGGATTTTGTGGGTCAGCTTCCGGTCGATGAGCGGTTCGTCCAAGGCGGCGAGGGCTCTACGGTAGTAGTCTTTCCAACTGAACTGGCTGGAATCCGGCGCCGCCGCTTCGATGCTGACCACCGGGATCATCCCGGTATCCAGACGAAGGGTTTCCATCATGGATTCTGTTAGATGCTTTTCGACCCGCCGGCGCAGGGTCGTCTTCCCGACGCCAGTCGGGCCGTAAACAAAGATCAGCGACCACCCGGCCGGCTCTTGGATGGCTTGCTTCAAAGCTGCATCCGCTTCTTTGAGGTGAGGATGTGCAATCGTGAACAACTTGAAATACGCGAGTCGCGCCTCCAGTGGCTGGTCCAGCAGTTCTTGTGGGAATGCGTAATCAGGCACGAGAATCAATACTCCTCATAAA
>JBOGMI010000591.1:0-1378 GCA_050746645.1 Bryobacteraceae bacterium
ATCGTAATAGTCGCCGCCAACGCTTTGCGCCGGGCGGCAATAGCCGGCAAGATCGAGTCCCTTGACTTGCGGAATGCGCTGCGGAAACAGCCGTTCCTGCACCTCGCGCGCGATCTCGATTTCGCGGTTGATGCGTTCGCGCTGCGCCGCTTCCCGGGCGAGAGAATGGGCGAGTTCTCCGACTTCGAGCGCCAGGCCGGTTTGGGTTGCGACGGTGCGCAGCAGACGAAGATCCGACGAGGTGTACGGCTCTTCCGATTGTTTGGGTCCGAGCGCGACGATGCCCATCAGCCGGTCTCGTCCGGGTAGTCCGAGCAGCACTTCGGCATTGACCTGATCGAGCGCGCGGCGCTCTTCGATAGGCGCTTCCAAGAGCCATTGATCCGGGTCTTCGCGGTAAAGCGTGATCGGGTGATTCGTCCGCTCGACGGTTTGCACCGTGGCTGAGCCATCGGAGAGCGCCATTGCGGCGGGCGTTCCCAACAGGTGAAGCGTGTCGCTGCCGCGCAGCCAGACCGCAATTTCCGGCACGTGCAGCACATCCGAGATGCGGCGGGTGACGGTTTCGATCAATGCATCTCTGTCGGTAAAAAGCCGTACCTGATCGGAAAGCTCCGTTAAAACATGTTCAGTATTGTACGCTTCCCGAAAGAACTTGCGATCGACCCAGTTGGAAAGATGGCGAAACGCGCGAAAACGCAGCAGAACGATCAGCGCGATGACGGCGGCGATGCGAGCTTCCGTATCGACAAGATGGTGGGTCGGCACGCTGAACAAGATAATGAGCAGCGCGATGACGCCCGCGCGCAATAGCCACACGAAGCCGCGGGCCAGTGTGTATTTCGTTCCCATGCGCACCAGGATGCGGAGGTCCATGGCGCGCTGGACGACCAGGACGTAAGCGAGGGTCAGCGGGAAGATTACAAAGGCGGGTATGAACGCGTCGGCGAGTATATCCGAATGGATTCCGAAGTGCCCCAGAAGGAACCCGAGTAGCAGCGGCCCCTGGGAGAGCACCGCTCCAACTACGAGCAGCCTCAATCGCCGCCGCGCATCGGCGGTAGAGGCCGAGCGCAGCTTGTCAATTAGCGCCACCCAGAAGAGAACAACCGAGACCGGTCCTAGAATTCTGAAGATCCAGCTTGACCAAGAATCGAGAGCCGCGCCGTAAGCAGCACTCACGTGGAACCATTGCAACCAATTGTCGAACAAAATCAGCGGAAAGCCGACAAGCTGCGGCATCACAATGAGCCACTTCAACCACGGCCAGCGGACGTCCGCTCTCCATCGCTCGGGGAAGTAGATTCCCAGCAGCAGCAGAGCCGAATACACGAGCGTCTGTAAAGCTGTTGCCCAGGAGCCAAAGAGCGCGAACCAT
>JBOGMI010000592.1:0-2966 GCA_050746645.1 Bryobacteraceae bacterium
GCTGCCTTTGCGGCGCGCTTTTGTTTGCGCGCGCGCTGCCGCGTTTGCGCACTTTCATCCGCCCGATTTATGTCGAGCGCGGAATTCTGCCCGAAGTCGCCACCGGTATCCGCGATGCGGAGGCTTCCTAAGCGTGAAACGCGACACATCGATCCACATTGGAACTTCCGGCTGGCATTACAACCATTGGCGCGGGCCGTTTTATCCCGAGCGCCTGCCGCCTTCCAAGATGCTCGCCTGGTACTCGGAACGACTCGATACCGTCGAGTTGAACAATACGTTCTATTGTTTGCCGGGAGAGAAGGCGCTCGAAGAATGGTGCGAGTCGA
The DNA here is from genome assembly GCA_050746645.1 of Bryobacteraceae bacterium. Classification (GTDB taxonomy): domain Bacteria; phylum Acidobacteriota; class Terriglobia; order Bryobacterales; family Bryobacteraceae; genus Bog-105. The sequence goes on from JBOGMI010000592.1 coordinate 330, forward strand.
CGCCGAAAGATTTCTGTTTCGCGGTCAAGGGCAGCCGCTTCATCACGCACATGAAGAAGCTGAAGGATCCCGAGAAAGCTTTGGAGAGGTTTTTCGGCGCTATCGACTTACTGAGGCATAAACTCGGTCCTATCTTGTTTCAGTTGCCACCGGGCTGGAAGCCGGACCGGGAGCGCTTCGCGTATTTTCTGTCGAGCCTGCCGCGGCATCATCGTTATGCTTTCGAATTCCGAAATCCGGAGTGGGATACTCCGCCGATTTTGGATTTACTGCGGCGCCATAACGTTGGGTTCTGTATATTCCATCTTGCCGGAGAGCAATCGCGGATGGAAGTTACCGCGGATTTCGCTTACGTCCGGCTGCACGGCCCAGGAGGAAAGTACCAGGGCAGTTACACCGATGCACAACTGCGCTCGTGGGTGCGGCGCATCGAAAATTGGCGCAGGAAGCTCAAAGCGGTTTACGTGTACTTCGATAACGATCAGGCGGCATACGCGGCGCACAATGCGCTGCGATTGAAAGAGATGGTATCCTGACTGGCGACAATAGCAACACAATGTCCATCCAGCTCACTGCCGTTTTCATGAAGGTGCCCGAGGGCTACGTAGCATTTGTGGAGGAGTTACCTGGGGCAAACAGCCAGAGCCCCACACTGGAAGAGGCGCGCGAAAACCTGAACGAAGCAATAGATCTCGTGCTGGAAGCGAATCGGGTCCTTTCGGAAGAGTCTATCGCAGGCGCGGAGGTCATCCGCGAAAAATTGATCGTGCCGGCGGCATGAAGAGAATCGATCTCCCGCGCCACCTCGAAGAAGACCCGGTAATTGCCCACCCGAAGGCGGAGCAACCCTTCGAATTCGCCGCTGAGCGCCTTTACGCGGCCAGCACCGGTCTGAGCATAGCGGCCGATCGCCTGAAGGATACGTAAAGCACTCTTCTGCTCGATCGCACGGATCTCGGCACGGACATTAGGCTGGAACCGAATCTTCTTCACGCCGAATCAGGCCGATGCTTGCGGATCTGATCCATGGTGAAACCGCAATCGGCGATCATCTGTTCGAAAGAAAGGCCCCCATCGGGGTTTTCGCGGAAGTATCTGCGTGAATCGGCGATCGCACGCCGATCTTCGGAGGTAAGTTCGTCGCCTCCTTCACCGGTCATGACCTCAAGCAACTGCACGACGGCTGTAAGCTGATTCGGATCGAGCCGACTCAACAAATCGATCACGTGCTGCTTTTCGGCAACTGTCTGCATCTGTTCCAAGCTTCTCACTTAGGGGACAACCACCGCAACTCCCGATTCCGGCGCACATCTCAAGGCGTGAAAGTAGCAACAGAACCCCGACCGTGAGGGAGGGGACTGGGCAGCCCTCCCTCACGGTTGGCGTTCTGTATTCGGCGCCCGCCGGCGGAAAAAGATCACCGTAATCGCTGCCGCAACGATCGAGCAGAAGCCCAGCATGAGCAGGGCGGGGGTCATGTTGTGGAAAGCGGAGGTAAGCTTTCCCACCAGGAACGGGCTGAGGAAGCCGCCCAGGTTGCCGACCGAATTGATCCAGGCGATGCCGGCCCCCGCGGCGGCGCCGGAGAGAAAGGCGGTGGGGAGCGTCCAAAAACTGGAAGCCGCGGTGAGAATGCCGGAAATGGCGATGGTCAACAAAATCAACCCGAGCACGCCGGGAATGCCGGGGATCGCCGAAAGCCCGAATGCGATCGCCCCAACCACCGCGACGGTGGCGATATGCCAGCTTCGTTCTCCCGTCTTATCCGAATGACGGCCGACGAGCACCATGGTGACGGCCGCCGCGCCCCAAGGAATCATGGTGAGCAATCCGATCTTCAGCGGATCGGTGGTGAGCGTGTGTTTGAACAAAGTGGGTAGCCAGAACGTGATCCCGTAGTTCGACATCACGAAGCCGAAATAGACCAGGCAGAGCAGCCAAACTCTCCCGCTGCGGAAAGCATCCGCCAGGCGATGCCGTCCGCCGAGAGCATGTTTGCCGGCCTCGTCCTGCTCCAGGCGATCGAGCAGCAGCTTGCGTTCGTCTTCGTTGAGCCATTTGGCGTCGCGCGGGGTGCTGGCGAGAAAAATCATGGTGAAGATGCCCGCAATCACCGAAGGGATTGCTTCCATGATGTATAGCCACTGCCAGCCGCGCAGGCCCCCCGCCGAACTCATGGCGTCGAGAATCCAGCCGGAAATGGGACTGCCTACAAGCCCGGAGATGGGAATGGCGGTCATGAATGCGGCGACCATTTTGGCGCGGTCACGGCCGGTATACCAGAAGGTGAGATACAAAATGACGCCGGGGAAAAAACCCGATTCCACCACGCCGAGAAGAAAGCGTACCGCATAGAACTGGTAATCGGTCCTGACCAGCAAGGTCGAAGCGGAAACCAGGCCCCAGACGATCATGATGGGCCCGAGCCAGTATTTCGCGCCGATCTTTCGCAGCATCATATTGGCGGGTACTTCGAAAAAGAAATAGCCGATGAAGAAGATGCCGGCGGCAGTTCCGTAAGCGACATCGGAAAACCCGAGGTCGTGCTGCATCTGGAGCTTGGCAAAGCTGACGTTCACGCGATCGACGTAAGCGAACAGATAGCAGAGGAACAGATAAGGGATCAGGCGGCGAGTG
>JBOGMI010000593.1:0-1817 GCA_050746645.1 Bryobacteraceae bacterium
GACTTTTGCGGGACCTTGGCCAGTTCGGAGGCAATGGCCTTGGCGTCAACCTTGTTTGCAGTGCTGGTGGCATCGCGGTGCAGCACGAACTGGTTGGTGACCAGCAGCACCACGGCCAAGGCGAGAACCCCGATGATCCAGAAATCCAGCTTGCGGCCGGTCGAGTGCGCGATCGAATCGCCGGGCGCGATCTCGCTCTCGCGCTTGAGCCCGCTCGGGGTGATCTCGTAGACCCACGCGAAGGCAAGCCAGAACGGGAAGCCGATGATCAGTGCCGCGATGATCCAGCGCATCACCCACGCCGGGACGCTGTAGACCGGCAACAATTGCGCCGCGCCCTGCGCCAGCGCCCAAGCCGCCGCCGCATACAGCGCCCCCGCACGCAGCACATTGCGGCGCTTCAGTTCGCCGAAAAACGCTCTTGCCTGCAAGCGATCGCCCATGGGGTGGGATCCGTGGACCCGCGGTCAAGCGGAGTGTACTCGCCCAGCGGCGCAGGCGAGCCCTCTGCAGCAGGCCATGGACGCCTGCAGGGCTTTCCCAGCCGCCCGGCTTGCGCTGCGGCGCCAGCATATGGGTTCGCCGATCACCGGGCTTCCCCGGAGCGGACCCTCGCGGGGGGCCGCAACGGGTCGCTTGACGCCGCCCATGGTGCGGCAGACGATGCCTGCATATTCCGCGATCCGGAGTCTACTAAGCGTTAGTTTAAAATATGAACGCGCGTCTTCAGATGGTCATCCTGGTGGCTTTTCTTGTTATCCCGACAATCGCTGTAGCTAGCGGCGGCCGATTTGCAGTAGCTGGACTGAAAGACACTGACGTTCATGCGTTTTTTGAGCAGCTTAAGGCAGCGGTAATTAGCCATGATGTAGAGAAGATTGCTTCGATGGCGAGCTATCCATTCGTGCTAAACGGGAAAGCCTCAGTGCCAAACCGAGCAGCTTTTATTTCTCACTATCGCCAGATATTTACGCCAGAGGTCATAGAGGCCGTTGAGCAACAGTCCTACGATAAATTATGGAGCAATTGGCAAGGAGTCATGATTGGCGACGGCGAAGTCTGGTTTGCCGGCATATGCCCCGACAGTTCGTGTTCGAGCTATGAAATTAAGATCATATCTGTCAACAACTAACAAGTCGCTCAACCTGACCGACCCTACGCTTTGCTCCGGGTCGGCAGGTTAGCTCTGGCGTTAGGCATCACGGGAGCCAATATGGCAATTTTCGTCATTCGATTCAGCGATCCGCAGGAGCTCTCCTCCACCTTTGACGGTCGGTGCTTCTGTGCGCCTTACTCGGCAGTCGACCGCGAGTATTTCGATTCGCCGCGGGAATCGGCGCACACCGCACGCACGCACATAAACGTAAAGGTTTCTGGCACCACACTCGCAACTTGGCATCTCGATGAGCCGGGGTTGCTCAAGGCCATTTTCCAAGTGGCCAAGGACCACATCATGCGCCTTGCGAACTCGGGGGCCAACATCAGCCAAGAATCCACCGCGGCTGCTATCCCGTCTGGTCCGTGCCCGTACGACATCATCAAGATTGGGGCACCGGGCGAGGCTTTCGTCGTAGACGTCCACGGTCCCATCGGCTTCGTTGGAGGCGGGGATGTCTAACATCTCACAGCGCAGCGGACGCAAACCCGCTGCGCGGGTTGCGCCGCTTACCTCGGGCGTTGGGCGTCACAATGCAAGCTTTCCGGAATCTTCGCGCAAGGAGAGAAGCGATGAGTTCATCTGTGATCAAGCTGGGTCAGCTCAGCATAAATTACATCGCTGATGGGTCCAGTACCTCAAGTCTCGGCATGTTCGAGTT
>JBOGMI010000594.1:0-1462 GCA_050746645.1 Bryobacteraceae bacterium
GGCCAATCGAAGAAAGGCATATACGAGATGACATTCCCCGGTACGAGGAAAATCGCCGGCAGAGCGATCGCGCCGGTGAACGCGAGCACCGCAATCCAAACGCGCTTGGCCAGGAGCGCTACCGAGATTCGCGAGAGCACGGCCAGCAAAACCGCCGCGCCGAAAAGCGCAACCAGCGCCCAGATCCGATGCACGGCAATCACACTGATAATGAGGGCGCCGATGCCGGCCAGTTTGACACGGGGATCGCATCCTTGCAGAAATCCCCTCAACCGCGCTGTATCTTCCGCAAACAGCGTCGCCTGGGCCGCGTGCAAAAGGCTTTCGGTTGTTCTAACGAGAAAGCCTTTCCGGCGCTTGAGGCGCCGTGCGACAAAGAGTGTCAGGATGGCGATTAGCCCGACTCCAACCACCGCGGATGTCAAATACCCGAGATAGCGGTTGCCGATAAACGAGGGCGCATAACCGGCGGCGGGAGCTTTCCAGAGCGAAGACAGGTGCTGAAGTCCCACCGGGGCGCCACGGATAAAATCGTTGGGGCGCCATTCTCCCCAAGCGGTCCCCACCGCCAAAATCCCCAGCGGCGTAAGAATAATCGCCACTCCCAGCGCCGCCCAGAGTGCTGCTATCTTCCGATTTCCGCGTGCTAGTGGGCCGGCCCAGCGATTTCGACACTCCGCTAAGCAAGCGTCGACACGAGTGTCGACGCGGCACGCAGGAGTGCGTGCGCCACAGCGGGGCGTAGCATTGGTATCGTTTTCCGGTGCATCCGGCGCTGTGAAGCGCAGCATCTCCGGATTTGCACGCTGCAAATAGCCCACCATGCCCGCCGCAATCACCAGTTCCGCGAAACCGGCAAACGTGAGATGAGCAATCATCATGGCCGGAATCGAAATGCTGAGTGGATAAGGTGCATAGAGCGGCGCGCCCGCCGCATTGTGAAACAGTAGCGGCTGAACGCCGAACTCGACAGCCGCACAAAAGGCGGCGGCGTTGATGCCAACATAACCGGCCATTGCTGCAGCGACCACACGGCGTCTGGACACGATCGGCGCTTTTCGCGCAACCAGCCGGTAGACCGCGTAAGCGACAAGAGAACCGACGATCGCCATATTGAAGCAATTCGCGCCAAAGGCGGTAATGCCGCCGTCGCCGAAAAACAGCGCCTGAATCAGCAGCGCCATGCAAATGGCGAGTATCGACACCCAAGGCCCCAACACAATCGAGGCCATGCCCATCCCCACCGCATGCGCCGTGGTCCCGCCGGGAATTGGCAAGTTGAACATCATGATGACGAAGCAGAAGGCGGAGAACAATCCCAACAAAGGAACAGTGCGCGTGTGCAGCGCTCTTTTGGCGCGCTTCAGGGCCGTATACCAGAAAGGCGCGGCGGCAGCGTAAAAGACAGCGCAAGTGGAGGGACTCAGATAGCCGTCCGGAATATGCATAAGCGCGCGCGTAA
>JBOGMI010000595.1:0-1382 GCA_050746645.1 Bryobacteraceae bacterium
TAGCATACCAATAACCATCGCTGGGAATTCCGGCATCCTGTGCATACCCGTTTGCAGCATCGTTCAGTTCGTTCATGGGCACGTGGAAGGTGTTCCGTTGGATCAAGTAGTCTCCGCGCCAATTATAACCGCTATTGTCAAAGTGCACAACAATTCCACTTCCACTAATGTAATTGTTGGCAATCTTCCAAGGTCCCGGCCCAACGCCACCAATAAGGCATTGGCAGCCTTCGCCATCAATGCCGTGGTAGACGGTTCCACGAGATATGCCGCCGGAAATAATCTGGCCGCTCGCATTCATCCGCACACAACCAAGCGGAGCCGCCGCTTCGTGGCCTTGCGTATCCACGGGAATCATAGGATCTCCCTCGTCGCAATAAGCATAAGCAGGAGTATTATTCTGCGAGGCGCTCGTGGTTGTATAGCTAACGGTGCCCGAGCTCGCAATCACCGACAGACCCTGAGGGGCAACAATTTGCAGATTGTCCTGCATGTCGAAATACACCGCGATTTCAGGCGTCGCAATGGAGGAATCCGGCGTCCCCGTCCAGGAAACGGTAAGCGTGTTAGGAAGTGTTGCCGGATTCGCAGCGCCGTAATAAACAGTGGTTTGCGGAACAGTGAAGCTGGTGCCTCCGGCAGATCCGGACGGGCTCTGTGAACTCTCAATAGCCTGGTCGGACTTATTCACTTTTCCAGGCCAGCCGTAACTGGCGTGCCAGTAATCCAGGTTATCCCAGTAAGAGTTCACTATGGCGACATCCATTCCGTTAAAGCCCATCATCTCGTAAACTCGATTCGAGCGCCCGTCCGGGCCGTGAAACCAGTCGCGGTCAAATACGATGTCGGAATTATCGGAAGGGATACCGAGTAGAACCCTATGCGATGCCGGATCGGAGGACAGTTCAGTAGAAGAAACCCACGTCCACTCGATTCCCGTAAACCGGATGTGCGTGGAGTAAACATACATTGACAGAGAAAGATTGCCGCTTGAAGGAGCTTCTATTGTCGCCATCTTTGAAGCCCAAGAGGGATTGACGCGCGTTCCCTCTGGTGCGAATTGGCTGTCCGGGGTCGATGTGCGGACAATCACCCAGTAGGGAAGTTGGCGAGGATAGGGTACGAAATGGGCAATTCCGCCGTTCATCGTACAAAAAGAGGTACATGGACCGATATCTTGTAGCGGCCCACCAAACGTAAACGTAATACCGCTCCCGCTCGCCGTTGCCGCCTGTGAAAGAGTGAGTGTCTTGGCGTTGTAATCGATAGCGGAAATCGTGGTGCCGGACGGAATGCCGGAACCGACGATCTCTTCTCCGACGGAGATTCCCGGCGAACTGGCCCAGCCCGCCAGCCGGTTCAGGACTACGGACGTACTCGCG
>JBOGMI010000596.1:0-6824 GCA_050746645.1 Bryobacteraceae bacterium
GCCAGCAGATCGACGGAAAATATTGGTTCCCGGTTTACACCTATTCCGATTCCACGCTGCATTGGAAGGACGGCCAGCAGCAGAAGATCAAACTTGTAGTCCGGTACACCAATTACAAGCGCTTCAAAGCGAATTCGACCATTAAGTACGGTGCCGTCCAGCCGGATACCACGAATAAAGGCGCCACAAATAAGCAGAAATGAACACAAATATTCGTGTTTATCCGTGCGCATTCGTGGCTCTGTTCGCCACCGCGGCTTTTGCGGGAACGATCCATGTGCGTAATTTCTCTCAGGTGGACGCGCACGTCTACCGTGGCGCGGCACCGTCGGAGGCCGGCCTGAAAGACCTGCGCGCGTTACACATTACGATCGATCTGGACCTGCGCGAGCGCGGAAAACCCGAGGCGCGGGAACGGGCGGAAGCGAAGCAGCTTGGAATGAAATACATCAATATAGGCATGCCGCCGCTTTCTGCGCCGACACCCGGGGAGGTGAAGCGTGCGCTCGCGGTATTGCTCGCCGCCGATGCCGGGTCCGGGCGGGTATTTGTACATTGCCAGCACGGCAGGGATCGCACGGGAACAGTGATTGCCTGCTATCGCATCGAACACGACGGCTGGAGCAACCGGCGCGCGTTCCGGGAAGCGAAACAGCACGGCATCAGTTGGTTCGAACGCGGCATGCGCTCGTATATCAAACATTTTCGGCCGATCACGATACAAACGGCGGTTGCGGCCAGCGGCACGAGCCGATAGCTTGGCCATCACCGCTCGGAGAGTTCTTCGCGGTTGAACTTCCAGCCGCGCGAATCACCATGCGATAGGCGCGATAGCCGTTCAAATTCTGCAGCGGCTCTGTCGGCGCGCCTTTTTAAGGTGAAGTGATCGAAGCGCTTCAGGATAAGCCGAATCATGCCAGTCGGCATAGCTTGGACACGCATGATCACATTCTACGCAAAGAGTGCAAAGGGGAGTCAGCGCTCAGCGTACGCGACGGTTTTTTCCGTTACTGAAGAATTTCCTGGTGGCGCCACGCTGGCCTTCCGCAGAATGACGTTGCCCGAACCGGTGACCAGGTTCACTTGCGGGCCGGTTCCGATGCTGCCCTCCAGGCGCGTGCCAGGACCTTGGTCGGTCTCTTGGAGCGCGGGGGAGAATCGATTCTGCACCTCGCCGCGGCGGGCGAAGGCGGTCAGCGCAAACGCAGCGGCGGGCGGAAGCGCGAGATCGATATTGCCGGCGTGCGTGCTCACGCTGATCGCGCTCAGCGGCAGATGGCGCGGCGTGAGTGTGATATCTCCGCTATCGACGCTGACTCGGATAGGACCGGTAAAGCCGTCGAGCGAGACGTCGGTTGCATGCGCGGTCAGCTTCACCGGTCCTGCGATCTCTTCAGCGCGCAGGGTCCCGCCGTCGAGAACCACTTCGCCCGGGATTTTTTGCGCGTCGAATTCGGTGTGGAAACTCGCCATGTGGACATGCTGGAGAATGTGGCGCAGCGATAGGCTTCCCCGATAGCGGCCGTCGATAGTAACCGGGCCGGAGATGCTGTCGAGTTCGATATCGCTGCCGTCGCCGCGCAGCGTGGCTGGTCCTTGGATGTTGGTGCAGCGAATGACCCCGCTGCGATGGGTATTGACGGTGATGCCGCCTTGGACATTGTCAACGTGAGCGCTGCCGCCGCGCGTGGTGAGTGCTACGCCGCCCGCCAGCGCCGAGATGTCGAAGTCGCCATGGGCGCCGGCCGCTTCGAGGCTCGCGCCTTTGGGCACCGAAAGCTCCAGATCGGTGCTGACGGGAGTGCCGGCTTCGGCGCGGTCCTGGTTGCAGCGGACGATGACGGTATTGCCTTCGAGCGCAATCACCACCGGAGTGGCGGCGTTGGCGGCATCGGCGCGATCGCTGCTGAAGGAACGAATCGATTTATGCCCGGCTAGCGAGACCGTATCTCCATCGGCGCCGGTGATTTTGGCATCGCCGCGAAAGCTTTCCACAATGACGTGTGGCGAGGGGCCGACATGCTTTTGAACCGGAGGAATCGGATAGGTGTGCTGGTTGCCGAACATGCGCACGCTTTCCTGCCAGCCGAACCCATGCCGCCAGCCGTGCGACTGCCACGCGGCATGCGCGAGCAATCCGGCGCAGCAGATCAAGATGACCACGAACCAGCCGCCGCCGGAAATCGTTCGCAACGGCGCGGAGGAGCCGGCCAGAAAGCGAATCGAAAGTTCGATCAGTTCGATGGCGCCCCAGGCGATGAGCAGATACGGCCAGTAGGCGGAAAAAATACCGAGCACGCTGAACCCGGGCGAGATCACGCGGATCAGGAAAACAACGCCGATCGCGATCAGGATCAGCGGTCCGGCAAGGGAACGGCGCGGTCTCATTGCGGCGGAACTCCCGTGGGCCGCGCGTGCGGTGTGAGCAAACGCTCGGTCAGTTTCATAAGGCCGAACACGATAATGAGCAGCGGCCAGGTACGCGAGAAAGACACAATACCCGCTTGCTGAATCGCGAACAGAACCCCGAGGACGACAACCAGAACGGGGCTGTGCGCCGCCCGGAGGAAGAGAGCAAGTCTAGATTTCATGACGAATCTCTGGAAGCTAACAGCTAACAGCTAACAGCTAATAGCTAAAGTTCACGATGCCCCTCCGGCGAGGTCTGCTTGGCAAACGTGCGGTAATTCCTCTTGCGCGGCTTTGCCGGCGGCGGCGGAGCATCCGGCGCGCGCGGAGGCAGCGGCGGCGCGCTGAGGCGCGAATAGAGCATGAAAGCGCCCCAAACGATCAGCAGCACAGGCCAGAAGCGGCCGATGTCGCGAAATTCGACCAGGTGCAGCGAATCGAGCAGAAAGAGCACGCCGATGCAGATCAGCAGCATCGGGCCCACGGGAGTGCGCCGCGTATAAGCGCGCGGAGAAGCGAAGCTCGACCATTCGTCGACCGCAACGCCGCGCTGGCGCTTTCTGGCCGTATGGTAGGCCTCGAACGGCATGTAGAAGATGAATCCCACCAACAGCATGGCCAGCAAAGGCTGGCCCGCGGTATGGTCGGTCGAATTCAGCAGACTGATGATCAGTCCGAAGATGATGGCATGCACCAGGCCCTTAATGTACTGGGCGTTATAAATGGCGCCGACGCCGGGAATCCAGCCCAAAATAAACGCCAGCGCTGGCGAGTTCTGGACTCGGGGCGGTGCGAACCGTTCGGCCGCCACGGCTGGAGCGGCGTAGGGATTCGCAGGCACGTGTTCGGAGCAGAAGACGGTTCCCTCGGCGGACCGTTTACAGGCGGCGCAGAGCGGACGGCCGCAAGTGCGGCAGAAGGCCACGGCGGCCGCATCGGGATGAAGATAACAAGTCATTTTTTAAGATTCCCCTTGTCGGGAGTTTTGCCCGGCGTTTGAGCCCGGGAGCCTTGCTCCTGAAGCTCGTGCAGCCGGGATTCGATTTGATAGGCGACACGAAGATTGTCGTAATATTTCACCGCGCGATCTTTCACGCGAATCGCTTTGTCCTCGACATTGGTCCAGACCTGGGCCGGATTGAGATCGGCGGCCTGAATGTTCTGCACCTGGACGCCGGTGCAGCGGTCGAGCATGGCGAACGAGAGCACGGTCATGGCCATGCTCATGGCGAGCCGCGGTTGCAGCAGCGGCTGCAGCCAGCGCGAACCGAAGCGCTCGAACAAGCTGGGCCGTTCGAGCGGGTGCCGCAGCCGGCCGATGGGCGCCTGATGGGCTATGCGGGTGAGTAGTTCGGGCGGCGGCTCAACCTCTTCCGCCTGGTGCAGCAGCGAGACTCCGGCGGCGGCATCGGCCAGGAACTCGCGGCACTTGGCGCACTGAGCGGCATGCTCGTCGATGGCGGCGCGCTCGCGATCGGGCAGAATGCCGTCCAGGTAATCGGCCAGGATGGTTTCGAATTCAACGCATTTCATGGCTATTTCCTAAACGGCGACCTTGTTGCGCCGCAGCACGCGAGCAAGCTCGGCGCGTCCGCGGTTGAGTCTCGATTTAACCGTGCCCTCGGGGATGTCGAGAGCCTCGGCGATCTCGCGATATTCGAGTTCCTGAAGATCGCGTAAAATGACGGCTTCGCGCAGCTCCGGCGAAAGTTTTTGCAGCCCGCTTTGCAGCAGTTCGCCGGCCTCGCGTCTGACGAGCAGCCCGTCGGTGCGGGAATGCTGCGCGGTTTTTTCTTCCAGGACGGCCAGCTTATCCTCCAGCGGGTCGGTAGAGCGGTCATGTTTGGTCCGGCGGTAATGATCCACCAAAAGGTTACGCGTCAGCCGCGTCAGCCAGACATGGAACGAGCCTTCGCCGGAACGGAAGCTGCCCAGGGTGCGAAACACGCGCAGGAAGACTTCTTGCGTCAGGTCTTCGGCCTCGCTGGCGCGGTTCGTGAAGCGATAGCAGAGAGCATAGACACGTTTGGTGTAGGTTTTCACCAGGTCGTCCCAGGCGCCCTGTTCACCGTTCAGGCAGCGCTCGACTAAACTTGTCTCGGCATCCAATCGCGCTTGGGTCCTCCCCCAGACGGCAACCGCCGCCTTCGAGCTTAGCGAAGTCTCCGGGTTTAGCGAAACTGCTGCAATGGCGGCGGCCGACATCCTTGCCCTCAACATCCTGATAAACGTTATATATGCCCGAAAAGTTCAATCCGTGCCGCGACCGCCAGGAAGCGGTCTGGGAGGCTGGTAGCTAACAGCTAAAAGCTAACCGCTAAGAGCTTCTTTATGACCTGCCCCTTTTGCGGCTATCGCGAAGACAAGGTGATCGATTCGCGCGAGAGCAAGGAAGGCGACTCGATTCGCCGCCGCCGCCAGTGCGTCAAGTGCGAACGGCGCTTTACCACCTATGAGCGCTGCGACGAAGTGCCCTATATGGTCATCAAAAAAGACGGGCGGCGGGAGCAGTTCGACCGGCAAAAAGTGCTGAACGGCCTGCTGCGTGCCTGTGAGAAACGGCCGATCAGCATGGGAACCCTGGCCGGGTTGGTGGACGAGATGGAATCGCTGCTGCTCGAAAGCCCGGACCGGGAGTTGCCTACTACGCTGATCGGGGAACGGCTAATGGAGCGGCTGCGGAGTTTGGACAAGATCGCCTATGTCCGTTTTGCCTCGGTTTACCGGGATTTCCAGGACGTGGAGGAATTCCTCAGCGAATTGAAAAACCTAACGCTGCGCAGAAAAGTCTAATCGGAATAAGGAGCCGGAAGTAAAATCTACCGGAAGAGCTAAAGCTTGGTTCACACATCCGGGTCTGCCTGTATCTTTTGTGTAACCAAGCACTTCCGGGCACATCTCCCTTTTAGGGGTTCACTTTAGAGGCAAAACCGGATATAATAAATGCGCGCAAGAAGTACACGCGTGGCGCTTGCATCCCGCGGCGAAAGAAACTCAGCGAAAAACCGTCCTTATTTTTCTGACATGTATTCTAGAGCCTTGCTGGCTGTCAGGCCCGGGCGGGGTCGCGGACGGGCGGATGTGCGACCAGAGGTGATTAGGTAAGTGGATCAATTCGAGGACCAATATTTAGGCGAGGGACCCGATCTGGGGATTCCGTTCGACGAAGATGCAAACTACTTTCATCCCGAGGAATCACAGGATGAAGAGCTGCACGGAACCCAGCCGGTCGAGGAGTCGATTTACACCGACGATCCGGTGCGGGTCTACCTGCGCGAAATGGGTTCGGTCCCGCTGCTGACGCGCGAAGGCGAAGTGACGCTGGCGCGCAAGATGGAGCGCGGCAAGCTGCGCATGCAGAAGGCGATCAGCCGCTCGCCGCTCATCCAGAGCGTGGTCTGGGAGTTCGCCGATCTGGTGCGCAAGGGCGCCGAGGACGTCGACAGCTACATCGATTTCGGCCCGGCCGATATTGAAGAAGGCAGCGCGGAGGACATCAAGCGCCGCACCGACATCCAGGGCTTGTTTGTTGCCTATCTGGCGGCCTATAAGAAGCTGACGCAGACGATGGAAAAACAGGCGTCGGCTCCGGCCGGAAACAAGAAGCTGCGCAAACGCTGGGCGGGCAAGTCCGCGCGCGCCAAGGTGGAGCTTTCGCGAGCTTTCCGGGCCATTCCCTTTAACCTGGCGCGCTGGAAAGAATTTGTGCGCGCCATCGAGCAGGCGGTGGAAGAAACCGCGGTGCTCGATTCCGAGATCCACAAGCTGGAAGGGCGCAATTCGCCCACCGCGCAGGCCCGCCTCAAGGAACTGAAGCGCGATCTTAAGAAGAGAGAAGCCGAAGTGGGCGCCTCGCTGCCCGACTTGCGCCATAGCCTGAGCGTGATCCGGCACGGAGAAGCCGAAGCCGAACGCGCCAAAAAGGATCTGGTGGAGGCAAACCTCCGCCTGGTGGTTTCGGTCGCCAAAAAGTATGTCAACCGCGGCTTGCACTTGCTGGATTTGATCCAGGAAGGCAATATCGGACTCATGCGCGCGGCCGACAAGTTCGAATACCGGCGCGGATATAAATTCTCGACCTATGCGACATGGTGGATCCGCCAGGCGATCACGCGCGCCATTGCGGACCAATCGCGCACCATTCGCATTCCCGTTCACATGAACGAGAGCATGAACAAGTTTCTGCGGGCCACGCGCGAGCTGGAAAAGGAACTGGGCCGTGTGCCGACCAACGAAGAGATCAGCCGGCGCATGGACATTCCGGTCGAAAAAGTCCAAAAGCTGAAGACGATTTCGCGCGATCCGGTCTCGCTCGAAACTCCGGTCGGCCGCGACGGCGAATCGGCGCTGGGCGATTTGATCGAAGACCGCTGGGTAGGTTCGCCCGTCGATGCGGTGATCGATTCCAACGTCCG
>JBOGMI010000597.1:0-12028 GCA_050746645.1 Bryobacteraceae bacterium
AGCTCTTCTCCCGGTCTTCCGGTACCGGATCAGTGAAGGTTCTTTTGAAACGGATGAGAGCCGGCCAATCGATCGGGGCGCCTGAGGAGATGCCTTTCCCCCTCATGCGGTGAGCGTGTTCGGAAACTTCGGCGGCGCCTACCAGCACCTTTTTGGGATCGCAGCCTCGCAGTGCACATGTGCCTCCAAATGGCCGCGAGTCGAGGATCGCTACATTCCAACCAGCCGCTCGGCACTTAGATGCTACCGTGGTTCCCGCCGTTCCAGTACCAATCACTCCGAGGTCAAACTCTTTTTGCATGTTTATAACCTTCACTATGCCACTTCGAAGCCGCTCTCAACGACGGCCCCGAGGCACCTGGCCCATCGCGCGCTGCTCGGTACTGCTGGACACCACGAGGAAGGTGCTGCGAATCTCCGGAGACGGCCGGATCTTCGAAGTGCCGGTCGGATATAGCCGGCGTGTCCACGAGTTCCTGGACCGGTGCGCGCTGTCATGAAATTGGAAACGCAATTCCCTTTGCCGTCTCAAACGGCTGGATAAAGCCGGCAAAGTTCGCGGCCGGTAGCGGAGAGATCGCGTGAACAACAAGCGCAACTTGGTGAGCGCGCTGCTCGGCGGCGGGTGGCTGGCGGCGCTTGTCTGGTGGGAGCGGAGGCGCGCTCTGCGGTCGATGTCGGATTCCAAAATCAAGCGGGATGCGCGGAATCTGGCGCTTGCGGCAGCCGCGGGCGTCACCATGCAACTCCTGGAATTCCCCGTAGCTTTCTGTCTTGCGCGGCAAGCCTGCAAAAAACGCCGCGGATTGCTTCAGCTTGCTCCGCTGCCCAGGCCCCTGCATGTAATAGCCGCCGTCGCTCTGCTCGATTACACGCTTTACTGGTGGCACATACTTGCGCATCGCGTTCCGCTGTTGTGGCGTTTCCACCAGGCTCATCATCTCGATCGCGAAATGGATGCGACTACTGGACTCCGCTTCCACTTCGGAGAGATCGCCCTGTCGGTTCTTTTTCGCGCCGGCCAGGTGTTTGTTATCGGCCCGGCGCCGGAGGGTTTCACCGCCTGGCAGTCATTCCTGTTCGCCTGCATTCTGTTTCATCACGCGAATGTCCGGCTACCTCTTCGCGCGGAGCGCGCCTTGGCCCGGTTCGTGATCACGCCGCGTTTGCATGGGATTCATCACTCCGTTGCTCCGGAGGAAGTGAACTCGAATTGGTCGAGCGGCCTGACGATTTGGGACTGGCTGCACGGAACACTGCGAACCGAAGTGCGGCAGGACAACATCGTTATCGGCGTGCGTGGCCGTCGTGGCGATTCGGATCAAGAACTGCTCAATGTCCTTGCAGTGCCCTTTCGCGACGCTGCCCCCGTGCCGCCTAACCCGGGATTATTCGTGCGGCAACCCATGGAAGCGCTGCAGTGACAAAACTTACTCGAAGAGCAATGCTCAACGCCGGAGTTCTTGCCGCCGTTGCGCGTCTGGGAAGATCCGCCGGCAATGTTTCCGCTCTGAACATTGGCGGCGCATCCTTGGACTGCTGCTTACCTCCGCCGTTGCAATGAGCCCGCGCCCACAAGGGCGCTCTGCGATAAGGTGGCTGCGCGCTCCCGGGTTACATCCCGGTCTTAACGCCTTTGCGGATCAGAAGCCAGTTGGCCGGATAGGCCGTGCAAAAGCCCACCATCATCGCGATCTGCATCATAAACCAATACACGGCACTATCCGGATGCAACGGCGGCGAGAAGAACACTTCGCTTGTGAGAGCCATCCACACAAACATGCCGATCTCAAACGCAACCAGCGAAACCGTATCCGCCTTAACCGCTTCTTTGATGCCTTCCGCGAAGGAGAGATGGCGCATTGGCACAATGGAGAAGTACTGAAACGCGATACCGAGGATATAAGCGGCAATAAAGTCCCACAAGAAATTCGCATAGATCGCCGCTCCGGCCAGTGTTGCACCCGAAGCAAAAACCGCCCATTCCGCCACGAAATCGCCGACGCTGCATCCGGCCCCGCAGTGCGTCGCGCCAACGAATACCGATTGCCAGAACGGCTTCTTGTTCGTCGAATCCTCTGTTGCCGGCCGGCCCAAGCGCCAGTAGCTCCAAAGGCCGATTGGCCCAAAATACAGCGCCGTAATCGGCCACACGGCATTCATCACGGCCATGCGCTGCTTGCGGCCATTCAGAATATCCCCCAAAATCCAGATTGCGCAGGCGACACTTACGGCGAGATAGACAAATGCGAGTACGTGAATCCAGCGTGGCGCCATCTAATGCCCCATCCCCGCCCCTCCTGCTCGCGGATTATTCTTTCTGAGCAGGAACGAAAGTAAGAACATGACCAGCGCCGCGACCCCCAGGAGCCAAAACGTGTCGATGTAAGAAAGCGTCGAGGACTGCCGCCGCATCGCGCCGTAGATCTGCGCATAGGCCTGCGCTTGCGGATGCTCCGCACCGGCGCGCCGGAGCTGCTCCGCCAGCGACGCCACCGACTGCTGGAAAAGCGGATTGCTGGCGTGGGTATGGCTCGCCAGCATGGCTTGGTGGAATTGTGCGCGCCGCGCCAGAATAGTGGTTACGGCGGACGTTCCCACGCTGCTGCCGATGTTGCGCACGAAGTTGATCCAGCCGGCGACCGCGTTGCTTTTATCCTGCGGCAGGCCCAGATAGGCCACCATGGTGGTCGGGATAAACAGGAATCCCATGGGCAGATACTGCAGCACGCGCAGCCAGGTGATCGAAGAGAAGCTGATTTCGAGGTCGAGACGCCGGGTGGAAAGAAACATGGCGAACATCAGCGTTCCCCACCCGAAAGCGATTAAGTAACGCGCCTGAATCTTTCTCGTCAGTTGTCCGATGAGAGGAAGCTCTGCCAATAAGATAACTGCAGCCGCGGAAAGCACCATGCCCGCCGCTTCGGCCGTGTAACCCATCAGATTTTGCAGATACTGAGGTATCAGTACGGTGGTGGAAAACGAAGCTACGCCGATCATAAACATCATGAGGCACGAAGTTGCGAAATTGACGTTCTTGAACATCCGAATGTCAAGGATAGGTTGTTTGACGAGTAACTCCCAGATAACAAGACCCACAAGAGCCGTAATCGAAATAACCGTCAACGTTGTAATGAAATCCGATCCGAACCAATCCTCTTCCTGGCCTTTGTCCAGCACCACTTGCAGGAAGCCCACGCCAACCGTAAGCAGCCCGAAGCCGAAATAATCGATCTTACTTTCCTTGAGAGTGGTGCGCCGGAGGAAAGGAGGATCCTCGACAAACGCAAGCACGAGTAAGATAGCCAGAATGCCGACCGGCAAGTTCATGAGAAAGATCCAGCGCCAGCTATAGCTATCGGTGATCAAACCTCCGATCGTCGGCCCGATCGCCGGAGCCACTACCACCGTCACCCCGTAGGCCGCAAACGCCATGCCGCGTTTCGCCGGCGGAAAGGTGTCGGCAAGGATGGACTGAGCCATCGGCTGCAAGCCGCCGCCGCCGGCGCCCTGAATCACACGTGCGATCAGCAGCGTCCCCAAGCTTGGCGCGATTCCGCAGAACAGCGAGCTGGCTGTGAAGATGGCGATACAGATGATAAAAAATCGCTTGCGGCCGATTATGGACACCAGCCAGCCGGTAATCGGCAGCACGATGGCGTTCGAGATCAGATAAGAAGTAAGAACCCAGGTGCTTTCGTCGGTGCTGGCGCCCAAGTTGCCGGCGATGTGCGGAAGCGCGACGTTCGCGATGCTGGCGTCGAGCACTTCCATGAAGGCCGCCAGCGAGACCACAAACGCAATCAGCCAGGGGTTGACTTTCGGAGTCCAGAGCGCTGCCGGCCTGGAAAGACTCGCGGCGCTCACACTCTGCCTGGAGCCCGCGCCGCTGGTTGCAATCTTCCCAAACGAGGCATTTCGCTTCATTATAGGAAGCGAATCTTGCCTTTGTTCCCCGTGCATGTCCGCCCATCCGGCTTTATATACGGCCAAACTGTTACGATGAGGATTCCGGCTCGGCAATTCCACGATGCTTGGTACACACCTCGGCATTCTTGCCGAAATTGTTCAGCAAAAACGAGGCGAGCTCGCATCGTTGCGTCCGCGTGCGGCTGCGCTCGAGCGCGAAGCGCGTCTGCGCGCCTCCAGCCACAGGCCCTTCGCCGAAGCGTTGCGCAACACACAGCCCGCGCTGATCGCCGAAATCAAGAAGGCGTCTCCCAGCAGGGGCCTGCTGCGGGTCGATTTCGATCCGGCCGCGCTTGCCCGCGCCTATTCGGCGGGCGGTGCAGCCTGCCTTTCCGTGCTCACCGACGAGGCATATTTTCAAGGATCGCTTGCGGATCTCGAAGCCGCGCGCGCTGCCTGCCCGCTTCCGGTTTTGCGCAAGGATTTCACGATCGATCCGCTGCAGATTTTCGAATCGGCCGCGCACGGTGCCGATGCCATTCTTCTGATCGCCGCGGTTCTGAACCTTCGCGAACTGGCCGCCTTCCGCGAACTGGCCGCCGCGCTCGGCATGGCCGCGCTGGTCGAAGTACACGATGCCGAAGACCTGGCCGCGGCCGCCGATTCGGGCGCCGAAATCATCGGCGTCAACAACCGCAATCTCCGAACCTTCGAGGTCTCTCTCGATATTTCTTTGCAACTGGCCGAGCGCATGCCGGCGAATGCGGTTCGAGTCAGCGAGAGCGGCATTTCCAGCCGCGCCGATATCGATCTGCTGCTCGGCGCCGGTTTTCACGCATTTTTGGTGGGCGAATCGCTCATGCAATCCGCCGATCCGGCCGCCGCTGCCCGGGGGCTGATTTCCCCGCCGCAAGCGCTAGGGAGCGGTTCCTGATGTTCATCGTCAAAATCTGCGGCATCACCAACGAAGAGGACGCTCGCGCGGCGCTCGAATCCGGAGCCAACGCGCTCGGGTTTAACTTCTATCGCAAGAGCCCGCGCTACGTCCAGCCCGAACGCGCCGGCGAAATTCTGCAACGCCTTTCCGGCGATTTTTTGCGCGTCGCGGTCTTTGTCAATCCATCCGTCGAAGAGCTAACCGCCGTCGCGGGGCCGCTTGGCTGCGAGATTGTCCAGCTCCATGGCGAAGCCTGTCCGCAACAAGTGCCGCCGCCGTTCCGCATCTGGCGTTCGCTCACCGCTTTCTCCTCGCCGCCCGCGAGAGACAGCGCGATCGATGCCTACTTGCTCGATGCGCCTTCGGACGGCTTCGGCGGCTCCGGCAAGCCGATCGATTGGAAGCTCGCGGCATCGTTCCCGTATCGCAAAATCGTTGCCGGCGGTCTCGACGCCTCCAACGTCGCGGCGGCGATCGAAGCCACGGCGCCGGATGGAGTGGATGCTTGCTCGCGGCTCGAATCGCGTCCCGGGAAAAAGGATGCCCAACGTATCCGCGATTTCCTCCGCGAGGCGCTCGCTGCCGCCGCGCAGGAGACATTATGAGTGCGCAGCCCTTGCCCGACGCCCTCGGCCATTTTGGCCCCTATGGCGGCCGCTATGTGCCCGAAGTGCTCATGGCGCCTCTGGAAGAACTCGAGCAGGCCTATCGCAAAGCGATTCAAGACCCGGCGTTTCAATCCGAGCTTCGTGAATTGCTGCGGCATTACGCCGGCCGCCCCACGCCGCTCTATTTCGCCAAACGTTTGAGCGAAAAGCTCGGCGGCGCACAGATCTGGCTGAAGCGGGAAGACCTGCTGCACACCGGCGCGCACAAAATCAACAATTGCCTCGGCCAGATCCTGCTCGCCCGGCGCATGGGCAAGCGTCGCATCATTGCGGAAACCGGCGCGGGCCAGCACGGCGTCGCCACCGCCACGGTTTGCGCGCTCTTTGGCATCGAGTGCGTCGTCTACATGGGCGAAGAGGACATGCGGCGCCAGCGCCTGAACGTGTTCCGCATGCGCTTGCTCGGCGCAACCGTTACCGCGGTCCCGACCGGAAGCCGCACGCTCAAAGACGCCATCAGCGAAGCTATGCGCGACTGGGTAACCAACGTCGCAACCACCCATTATCTGCTCGGCTCCGCGCTCGGCGCCCACCCTTATCCGATGATGGTGCGCGATTTTCACAAAATCATTGGCGAAGAGGCGCGCGCGCAATCGCTCGAACAGATCGGCCGCCTTCCGGACACGATATTCGCCTGCGTGGGCGGAGGCAGCAACGCCATCGGCATCTTCTACCCGTTTACCGCGGATTCCTCGGTAAAGCTCGTGGGCGTCGAAGCCGGCGGCCTCAGCAGCAGCTTGGGCGAGCATGCGGCACGCTTTTCCGGCGGCGCGCCTGGCGTCCTCCACGGCGCCTTCAGCTATTTGTTGCAGGACGAGTATGGCCAAGTGGCGCTCACGCATTCGGTCTCCGCCGGACTCGACTACGCGCTCATCGGCCCCGAGCACGCCTGGTTGCACGACCGGCAGCGCGCCGAATATGTCGCGGCCACCGATGCCGAAGCGCTGGAAGCGGCGAACAAGCTGTCGCGCCTGGAAGGCATCATTCCGGCGCTCGAATCCGCCCACGCCGTCGCCGAAGCCATCCGCCGCGCTCCCTCCCAGCCGGGCGCCGTCTACATCGTGAACCTATCCGGACGCGGCGACAAAGACATCGACATCTACCGCGAAAATATGCCGGAGTTGGATACGCAATGACGGCGCAAACGGCGACTCGCATCGGCGCTTCCTTCGCCCGCTGCAAAGCGGAAGGCCGCGCTGCGTTCGTGGCCTATCTCACCGCGGGCGATCCGACGCCCGCCTACACCGCGCCGCTGGTTTTGGCATTGGAGCGCGGGGGCGCCGACATCATCGAGCTTGGCGTTCCTTTTTCCGATCCCATCGCCGATGGTCCCGCCATCCAACGCGCCTCCGAACGCGCCCTGCGCGCCGGAATGAATCTTCCGCTGCTGCTCGAAACCGTGCAGGAGATCCGCCGTCATTCGCAGATTCCACTGCTGCTGTTCAGCTATCTCAATCCGCTGCTGCGTTACGGCTTCGAAGAGCTTGCCGCGCGCGCCTCCGATGCCGGAATCGACGGCGTGCTGCTCACCGATCTATCTGTCGAAGAAGCCGAGCGCCCGGTGAGTGTTCTTCGCGCGCGCGGTCTCGACACCGTATTCTTAGCCGCCCCGACGAGCACCGGCCGCCGCCTGCGCCTGGTGGCCGAACATTCTTCGGGTTTCATCTATCTGGTTTCGCGCGCCGGCGTCACCGGCGAACGGGCATCGCTCTCCGATGCCGTGAAACCGCTCGTCGCCCGCGTCCGCGAACAAACCGATCTGCCGCTTGCGGTCGGTTTTGGCATCGCCACGCCGGCCCAGGTCGCGGAAGTCGCCGCCATGGCTGACGGCGTCGTCGTCGGCAGCGCGCTCGTGAATTGCATTTGCCGCGAAGCCGCCGCGCCCGATCTCGTCTCCAAGCTCGAAACTTTCACTCGCGAGTTAACTAGTCCGCTGAAGAAATCATGACGAACGTTTCTCTCGAAGACCTCGCCCGCTGCCGTGAGCGCATCGATGAAGTCGACCTTCGACTGCTCCATCTGCTGAACGAGCGCACGGCGATCGCCGAACAGATCGGCCGCATCAAACAGGAATTGACGCTCGCGATCTACGAGCCCAAGCGCGAAGAGAAAGTGTTCGCCAACGTGCTCGAACACAATGATGGCCCGCTGCCGCACGACGCCGTGAGGCGCATCTTCGAGCGCATCATCGACGAAATGAGAACGGTACAGAAGATCAAAATGCTCGAACGCAATGCGCCGGCTTCTGGCGGCCCGCGGCGCGATGACGGAAGTGGTGGCCCATGCTCGTCGTAATGCAGGAGGGCGCCACCGAGGCCCAGACCGAAACAGTTATTAATCGCCTGGTCGAGATGGGCTTCACCGTCCATCGCTCCACCGGCGTCCGCCACACCGTGCTCGGCGGCGTCGGCCCGATGGACGACTTCGATCCCGCGCTGGTCGAAACCATGGCCGGCGTGAAAGAGTGCCACCGCGTCATTTCGCCCTATAAGCTCGCCAGCCGCGGCTTCAATCCCGCCGGAACCGTGATCCGCATCGGTAAGGTCGCGATCGGCGGCCCGAGCGTGGTGCTGATGGCCGGCCCGTGCAGCGTCGAAAGCGAAGAGCAGATCGATTGCGCCGCGAAATTAGTCGCAGCGACCGGAGGCTCCATTCTTCGCGGCGGCGCCTTTAAGCCGCGCACTTCGCCCTATTCGTTTCAGGGCCTGGGAGAAACCGGGTTGCGCCTGCTGCGCGAAGCCGCCGACCGCCACGGTCTGCTCGCCGTCAGCGAAGTGATGGATGTAAGCCAGGTCGCGCTCGTCGCCCGCTATGCCGACATTTTGCAAGTGGGCATGCGCAACATGCAGAATTTCAATCTGTTGCGCGAACTCGGCAAGCTGCGCCAGCCGGTTTTGCTCAAGCGCGGCATCGCGGCCACTTTTGAAGAATTGCTGCTCTCAGCCGAATACATTCTCTCCGGCGGCAACTACGAAGTCATCTTGTGCGAGCGCGGCATCCGCACTTTCGAAACCACCATGCGCAATACGATGGATATCGGCGCCATTCCGGTGCTCAAACGCCTGACCCATCTTCCGATCATCGCCGATCCTTCGCATGGCACCGGCCGCCGCGATTATGTCGCGCCCATGGCGCGCGCCGCGGTCGCGGCCGGCGCCGACGGACTGCTCGTCGAAGTGCATCACGATCCCGACCACGCCTTCAGCGACCGCGCCCAGACTTTGCATCCGGAACAGTTCTCCGACTTGACCAAACAGGTGCGCGCCATTGCCGCCGCTATCGGACGCACCCTTTGAGCCAGATTTTGCACGACTACACTCGTGTTCGTGGCGCACGCACTCCTGCGTGCCGCGTCGCGACTCATCGCGACGCTCGGTCCGGTCACGCAACTGCGGAAGTTGAATTAGCCCCGCCTGCCCTTTTCAAAACCACGTGGCGCACCGTTTAAGCATGCCGTCCGGAAATATCCGCACCGTTGCCATTGTTGGAACTGGTCTCATCGGCTGTTCGTTCGCGCTGGCGATCAAACAAGCCGGCTTCGCGGGCGAACTGTTCGGCATCAGCTCTCCCGCGGCGATCGATGCCGCTTTGCGGGCGGGCGCCATTTCGCGCGCTGCATCGCTGGAAGAAGCCGCCTCGCGCGCCGATCTGATCTATCTCGCGCAGCCGGTGGACCGAATCCTCGCCACTCTCCGTGCCCTCGGCTCTCTCGTCCGCCCGGACTGCCTCATCACCGATGCCGGCAGTACGAAAGCCGAGATTGTGAGAACCGCCGGCGAATCTCGGTCTTCCTCGGTCTTCCTCGGCGGCCATCCCTTGGCGGGAAAAGAGCAGCGCGGCGCCGAAGCCGCGAATGCATCGTTGTTCCGCGGCCGTCCGTACGTCCTGACGCCCGCCAGCCCCGTTCATCCTCCTCATTTCGC
Organism: Bryobacteraceae bacterium; assembly: GCA_050746645.1. GTDB lineage: Bacteria > Acidobacteriota > Terriglobia > Bryobacterales > Bryobacteraceae > Bog-105. The sequence continues at coordinate 9,438 of JBOGMI010000597.1, forward strand.
GGAATTCCTAAACTGGCTCAAACGCATCGGCGCCCGGATCGTCGAAATGACTCCCGCCGAACACGATGCCGCCGTCGCCTTCACCTCTCATTTGCCGCAAATCCTCTCCACCGCGCTCGCCGAGACCCTGCAGCGGCAGGAAAATCCTGAGTTGAGGCGTGTTTTTGGGCCGGGCCTGCTCGACATGACACGCCTCGCCCTCGGCGGCGCCGGCCTCTGGACCAGCATTTTGGCCAGCAATCGGGAATGCGTAGTCGCCGCCTTAGATGCGTTTCTCGATTCCCTCCAGGAGGTGCGGGATGCCATCCAAAAAGGCGATATCGCCCCTTTTTTCCACTCCGCGGCCCAATTTGCAGCCGTGATCCGTAAGCTAGATCATGAAACGCGCGCCTAAACCTAGGTTCTAGTACTACTTCCTCGAACTTTCGCCTGCACCCGGGGGCGTAAACTCATATAATCGTTAGCACCAGGGAGAAAAAGTGACGTTTCTCGCCAATGCGATTCGAGGCGTAATTTTGCCGCGCCCCGAGGTTACCCGTCTGGCAACGGTACGCCGTCCAGCCGTTCTTTTCTCACGAGCGCAACCGGCCGACTGTCTTTATTTCGTCGAAAGCGGCCTCGTCAAGCTGACGCGCACCAATGACGAAGGCGGCCGGATCATCCTCGAAATCTGCGGCGCCGGCGACGTTATGGGCGAAGAGTGCCTGTTTGCCGATGAACCGGTTTACTATGCCGACGCGGAAGTGGTGCACACCGCAGCCATTGCCCGCATACCGAAGGACGTCTTTGCGCGCGCCGCCATTACGCAATCCGATCTGACTCGCGGTTTTTTTGCCTACCTCTTGGAACGAAGAAAGGCGCTGGCCGAGAAGGTGGAACTGCTTTGCCTGCGCAGTGTCGAACACCGCATTTTGGTATATCTTGCCGAGCTATCGGGTTTGGTGAAAGAAAATACCGATGGCGGCGGATTCCAGTTGCCGCTCACGCAATTGGAGCTCGCCGATCTGATTGGAGCCACTCGCGAGACCACTTCGACCACGCTCAACCAACTCGAGCGCCGCGGCTTGATCAAGCTTTCCCGGCGTTTGCTGACGGTTCCTTCGCCGGCATTGCTGCGCGACGCCGCCAACGGCACCGCGGCGTCGAACAACGGCGACTCGCGCCCCTAGAACCTCGGGGACAGGCGACTCTGTCCCAAGCGGTTTGTGCGCGTGGACAGAGCCGCCTGTCCCCCGTTTGCCATGGGTTCGTTATAGGAACTTCGGAAACATAATGCTAGAACCTATAAATCGCCGCCGCCGGCGCGCCGTTCGGCATCTTTCCGTTGGGCGCTACCAGCACCTGGCCTGCATGGAGAATCGTCTGTACCACCGCGTCGTTCACCAGATCCTGATCGCCTGAAGTTCCCGTCTCGCGGCCTTTCACGACATAAGTATTTTCATCGAACGAGCCCGTCGCCTCGAGCGAATCGGAAACCATTAGCGTGAGCACGCGGCCTTCGTGCGCCGCTTTCAGGACCTCTTTGAGCCGGTTGGTCGCTCCGCCCCCGGCCTTGTGATCGTATTCGCTCAGCGCGCTATCGACCTTGTTCTCATAGCAGCGCAGCAGGGCGTTGATCGCGCGGGCGTGCATCTCGCCCGCCTTTAAACTGTTCGGCGCGCCCTGAACGGTTTCCCTGGCCAGGTTCGGATAAGTATTCACATCCCGATAAAGCGCAAGTTCCTGCTCCACCGCCACCAGTACCAGCGGCTCTAGATGCCCGCGCAGTAGTTCATTAACGCCGCGATCGATCTGCCGGTAGAAATGCGCCACGTATTGATCCTGGGTCTCGCGCTCAAAGCTGGTGGTAGACATGGGGCCTTTTGCGCCGCCCGAGGAAGGCCCCGTGGCTGCGCTCTTGGCGCTTATGTGGTCCGGTTTGGCCGTGTTCATCCACTCCTCGTAGTTTGCGACGGTGCCGGCGGGAAAGGGAATTTCTTCGGAGCGGCGCAGCGTGCAGCGCAGCATACGCACGTTCTTTTTACTCAGTGCGAGCAAATAGAACGTCTTGTGGTTTGTGAGTTCCGGAAGCAGCGGGCGGATATAGAAATTCGGGCCGGCGACGGCGCGCGATTTTACCGGTTCTTCGATCCACGTAAAGCGGAAGACGCCGGGAGAGCGGAATGCCGCGACGCCTTGCCCGCGCGGCTGCTCGCCTTGGGTGACGGCATCCCAATCGGCGATGCTCGCCAGCAACTCGCGGCCGTCCCCGCCATACTGCTTCAGCTTTTCTTCCAGCGTTTTTACCGTGCTTTTCCACAGCAGCAGGTTGGCCTTGACGCTCTGGTTCGGCGGCAGCGGGCTCAGCGGAACGTAGGCGCTCAAACAAGGCCCATCGCCCGCGAGTAACGGCTTCAAATCCTTAAGACTCTGGAATTCGGCCAATTCGGCCTTTAATGCGTCCATATCTACCTAGAAGACCGAGGGGCATTCATCGCGTTACAGCCGAAACGGCCACGCGGCGGTGGCCATCTTCCTGACAGAGGCGTTTTTATGGGAACCAAATTCAATGCTCCCGATTCCGATCAGTCGGCCCGCAAGAGCCACCATCC
>JBOGMI010000598.1:0-9265 GCA_050746645.1 Bryobacteraceae bacterium
GTCTTCGATGACCGCTAACTGCAGCGGGATGCCGACCTGCGGCGCCGCGAGCCCCACGCCAGGGGCATCGTACATGGTTTGGCGCATCCAGTCGATGAGGCGCTGGATCTCCGGGCTGCGGATGTCGTCGGGTTTCAATGGTTTGGCGATCTGGCGCAGTACCGGCTCGCCGGCTTGGACGATTTTCAGGCGTGCTTTGTGATTGGGGAAATCGCTCATACTTTGAAGATTGGATCGTCCGCCTCCATGCCTGCCCGCCGCGCCGCTTCCAGAAGCTCCCGATCCGAGGCAACAAATCTCACCGAGTCGTTTGATCCGCTCAGAGAATCCTTCAGACTCAGTACCGTCGTCAGGTGTACGGCGTCAGCGCCACGGAGCCGATACTCGTTGGAAAGCGAGGCCGCCTGCTCGGCCAGCTCGCTCGTGAGTGGCAGGCCGCCCATATCAGCCCAGTCGGCTTCCAGCCTTTTGCGGAGTTCAGCCAGCTTCGGACCGCCCAACTTGCGGGATACCTGCTGACGCGCCAACGCAGAGGCTACTTCGACGTAACCTAAAACGGAGCTTGTCAGGCGCTCTTCTCTTTCAAACAGGCTGGCCATCCAGCCGGTGCCAGGCTCGTCGAAGTAACGCTTTAGCCAAGCGCTGGAGTCCACATAAAAGATCGTCAACGCCGCTCCCGGATGAGCCTCTCGGAAGGCAGTTCTCCCTCTACCCGCAGCGGTTCCACCGGTTCAAATCGCGGAGGCCAATGGAGCGGCAGCTTGATTCCCGGTATTGCCTTCAGCCGTTCCCAAAGAGGATCAACCGGCGCGGACACCTCACGCTCGAGTGCTTGTTCGAGGATTTCTTCCGGCGAGCGCTCCGGAGTGCGGGCTTGCGCCTGCCGCAGCAGTTCCTCAGCCTGCGGTGTTAGCGTTACCTGCATGGGTTGAGTATAGCGAAATCCTTGAACTCCCGGGACGGAGCGTATCTTAAACTACGTTCGTCAGGGTCACGGCTCTCCAGAAAAAAACCCACGAGCCAAGTTGTTGATTCTGGTGGTTCGGCCCATTCGTGGGTTTCTGAAACTTGTGACGGCCCGCCGCGGGTCGCCCTCGTTGAAGACCGCCAGGGAGGTGCGGTAGGGGAGGACTAGCTGGTCTTACGCCGAGACCGGGTGACGCTGGGTCTTATTTAAGAGGTGGCGGGCTTTCGAGATCGCCTGTGACTCGGCTTCTTCGAGGGTCGGCGCGGAGAAGCGCGCCAGACAGGCGCCCGGCGAAACATTGTCCGCCTGCACCACGTATTGGTTTCCCACCCGATAGCTGGTCAGGCGAACCGGCCAGCCAGCCAGCTCGATCTGCCGTTCTTGAAATTGTTCTGTCTTTACTGTTTCCATAAGTTACCTCGCTCCCGCGGCTTTTGCGGCGCCGCGCTCCACCGGTGCACCGACCAGGTTCCCCCATTCGGTCCACGAACCGTCGTAATTCACTGTATTGTCGAACCCGAGCAGATATTTCAGGGCGAACCAGGTGTGGCTCGACCGCTCGCCGATCCGGCAATAGGCAATCACCGGCTTCGAACCGTTGATGCCTTCCGCGCCGTAGAGAGCCTTCAGGTCGTCGACAGACTTGAATGTGCCGTCTTCGTTGCAGACCTTGCCCCAGGGGATATTGCGCGCGCCGGGAATATGGCCGCCGCGCTGGCAGGTTTCCGGCAGTCCGGGAGGGGCCAGAATTTCGCCGCTGAATTCCTGCGGGCTGCGAACGTCCACCAGTTGTGCCGCGCCCTTGCCGACCGCGTCCTGCACGTGCGGCAGAAAGGCCCGCAGGGAAAGATCCGGTTCTTTGGCCTTATATTGCGTCGCCGTATAGGAAGGCACGTCCTGAGTCAGCTCGCGGCCCTCGGCGATCCATTTCTTGCGCCCGCCGTTCAGAAGGCGGACATCTTTATGACCATAGATTTTGAGTTGCCAGAACGCCCAGGCGGCAAACCAGTTGTTGCTGTCTCCATAGAGAATGATGGTGGTTTCCGGCTTCACACCCGACTGCGACAGCAGGCTTTCGAGCTGTTCGCGCGGCAGAATGTCGCGGCGCACCGTGTCGGCGAGTTGCGTGGTCCAGTTCCAGGTCACCGCGCCGGGAATGTGACCGAGGTTGTAAGCGGCCGTATCGACGTCGACTTCGACGGTACGGAGAGAAGGATCAGAAAGTTTGCCCGCGAGCCAGTTGGTCTCGACCAGGACTTCGGGATGTGCATACTGAGCAGCCATACGAACAGGGTATCACGTCTAAGTCGATAGGGAAAAGGGGGTCGGATGGGAAAAATGGGCGGATCGGGGCTGAATCGCAGTATCCCCAGTACTTGACAGCGTTGTTAGACTGAGGACAAGGAGTTTCCAAAGTCCTCGATTTGGCAGTTGGGTACGGACTCAAGCAGGTGATGCATGATGGGCCGCGAAGAACTCGATCCGCTTGCCCCGCAACGGGAAGCAGCGCTGTTTTACGGGCTTTTTCTGCGCGGTCATCCGGCGGACGACCTGCGGCGCGACATCGACGTGCCGCGCCCAGTCCTGGACAAATGGCGGCAGCCGCAGCGTTATGAAGAGCAGTTTCGGGATTCGCTGCAGCGTATGTATTCTTACCGAAAGCGGGTCCTGGCCATTTTCGACGAGCTGGTGCTGAAAGAGAAGTACCGGATACGGGTTAACTAGCCTGTAAAGCCGGTCCCTCACGGTCGCGGCTCGGCAGTTGTTGAAAACCCGGTACCCTTACTTTCTTGCCAACCGGAAAAAGCTACACGCATCGGAACTGACGAAAAACTGACTCGGGAAAACCCGGAAGAGTACGGCCTCTGGGTGGGGCTTGTGCTGGTTCACGGGCTTGGCAGTCGCCGGCAGAAATTTTCTACCTATTCCATCTTCTTGACGTGTAAAGATGTTGGCGACTTATTGCCGATAGGAGACACATACACCCTAGGCGCTCTAGCCAGTTGCACTCGGCCGGGGGCAGAGTATATGATGTGATCTCGCCGGGAGAGCCCGGCGGATTGGAGTTTGAATTGCTTGAGAGCTATGGTATGATCTGGAGATCCGAAAAGCACTCGCTCTTCGGAGCGGAAGCACCAGCGGGGCTTCGGGATTCGAGTTTGGAATACCCGGCGCACCGCGCAGTGGTCTCCATTTTTTGTTCACTTCCAAACGCATCCAGCATAGCTGTCGAGCAAGCGGAAGAGGGCAATAAGGCCGGTGAACCTTTTTGGTGGCGTCCGCGTCTAAACGGAAGACTTGGCTGCTACGGAAACCTTTTATGAGTGAGCAAAGCTAGTCGCAGAAGGAGAAAAGAAAATGACGAAGACCGAAGTGAATAAATTCAAAAAGATCCTGGAGACTAAACGGGACGAGCTCGAGCGGGTCGTTCGCAACCGCGATGCCATTACCATCGAGAAGAGCGCGGACGCTCTGGACGAAGTGCAGCATGCGGCGGAGCGAGAACTGGCAATCCGCAATTTGGATCGCGAATCCCAACTGCTGCGCGCCGTGCGCTCGGCGCTTCGTCGCATTGATGAGGGCACGTTCGGCATCTGCCAGCATTGCGAGGAGGAAATCAATCCCAAGCGCCTCACGGCTGTGCCCTGGGCGGCGTATTGCATTCAGTGCCAGGAACAAATGGATCGTCAGGACGAAGGCAGTGACAAGTTCGAGGACATGCTGGTCAATGCGGCCTGAAGATTTGCCGGGAAGACGCCGGGCGGCAGCAACTTCTTTTCCGCCCGGCTCTGCTCGCGGCTGTTGACTCCTTCCTTTTCCCTTCCTCAGAAATTTCAGCAAAGCACGTGGCGAGTTTTTCTCCGGGCGTAACCTGGAGCTTCTGTATTTCGCCTTGTTGTTGATAGCCTGCGGGTGCATGCGGAAAATCCTTTTAACTTATGTTGCGGGAACGGTTCTGGTGGCGGCGCTTTCGCTGGCGCAGCAGGCCGCACCTCTGATCGGCACCGTGACCTCCGTGGATGCGGCGAGCCAGTCGCTGACGGTCAAGCAGGACAAAACCGGCAAGAAATACACCGCCGAGCTGGCCGGTACGAAGACGATTTTGAGCGTACCTCCCGGAACCAAGCCGGCAGACCTGAAGAAAGCAGCAAAACGCATCAGCGCGGCCGATATCCAGCCGGGTGATCGCGTTGAGGTGTTTTACACGCCGCCGGTGGCGAGCGGGAACACGATTGCGGCACGCGCCGCGATCGTGATGTCGGCGCACGCGCTGGAAGCCGCGCACTCGGCCGAAGCATCGGCCTGGCGGCATAGCACCGCGGGTGTGGTTGCGGCGACCGATCCCAGCGCGCATACCGTGACGGTAGACATCCGCTCTCCGGGAGGGAAAAAATCCGTGACCGTCACCACGTCGGCGGCTACTCAGCTTACGCGCTATTCGGTGGGAAATACGGAAACTCCCGCGCCGGCGCAACTGAGCGATATGCAGCCAGGCGATATCGTTCGCGTGATCGGGCAGCGGAGCGCGGACGGTTCCGCGATCGCGGCTCAGAGGATTTATATTGCTCCGCAGCAGCTCCCGGCGGTTGTGGTTTCGGTGTCGGCGGCGAACCATACGCTGACCGTCAAGGACCTGAGAAATAAACACAAGATGGTGGTCGCGGTGAACAGCCGGACTCAAATACGAAAACTTCAGCCGCGGGTTGCCCAGATGCTCGCGCGGCGGCTGAAGCCGGAGTTGCATGGGCAAGGGCGGCAAGCCGGAGAGCCGGGACAGGGTGGTCACGGCGGGGCTCAGGGCGCGACGGATTTGTCGCACATCATTGAGAGCGCGCCACAGATTTCGCTGGGCGATTTGAAGCACGGTGACGCAGTGGTCATTTCCGGCGTGACGGCACGCGGAAATCCCTCGGAATTGGCGGCCAATATGATTGTGGCGGGCGTGGAGCCGATCTTCCAATCCGCCCCTCCGCGGCGCGGCCAGGCATTGGGCAGATGGAGCCTGGGCATGTCGCCTCCGCCAGCCCAATAGGATTTGATTTCGCAATGAAGCAAAACATACTACGTGCAGTTGTTCTGATCGCAATCGCCTCGGCCGGCTTGTTCGCCGCTTCCGGCTCTTCCGGTATCGTTCGCGGCACAGTGAAGGACTCGACCGGCGCCATTATTCCCGGCGCTCAAGTCGCACTCACGAATTCCAGCGGCCAGGCGGTGCAGCAGACGGAAACGAACAGGGACGGGAACTATACGTTTCGCGGCGTCGCTCCGGGAACTTATAGTGTGACGGTCACTTACTCAGGCTTGCAGGCGCTGAATCCGCCGGCGGTACAAGTTGCCGCCGGGCACAGCGCGAGGGCCAACGTGACGATGACGGTTCAAGTGCGCAAGCAGGAACTGACCGTTACGGGCGAATCGAACACGGAGGTCAATACAGAACCTGCCAACAACGCGACCTCGATCGTACTCACCTCGTCGGATCTCAGCGCTTTGCCCGACGACCCGGACGATCTGCAGGCGGATCTGGAAGCTCTGGCGGGCCCGGGCGCGGGCCCTGGAGGCACGCAGTTCTACATCGATGGCTTCAGCGGCGGCCAAATGCCTCCCAAATCTTCCATCCGGCAAATCAAGATCAACACCAATCCGTTCTCGGCGCAGTACCACCGCCTGGGCTACGGGCGCATCGAGATCCTCACCAAGCCGGGCAGCGACCGGTTTCATGGCTCTGGCTATTACGACATCAGCGATAACATCTGGAACGCACGCAATCCGTTTCTGTCAACCACCCCCGATTTCCGGACACAAATGTTTGGCGGGAACGTCAGCGGGCCGATTAGCAAGCACGCGAGCTTTTTTATCGACGCCCAGCGGCGGAATATCGACGATAACGGAGTTTTGACGGCGACGATTCCGACAGCGGATTTTCTAGGCACACAACAGGCGAGCAGCGCCTATCCGATTCCGCAGCGGCGCACCCGGATCAGCCCGCGCATCGATTATCAAATCGGCGCCAATAACACCCTCAGCGCGCGCTACAGCTATGTTGATAACCATCACATTCTGGGCGGGATCGGCGGTTTCGATGTGCCGCCGAACACGACCATCGGCGGCATTCTGTATCCGAGCACCGGATATACGTCGAACGGCCGGTATCAGGAGATCCGGCTGGTCGATACCGAGATCCTCAACGCGAAAACCGTCAATGAGACGCACTTCGAATATGGCCACTTTTACGACCAAAGCTCCAGCGTGAGTACGGCTCCGGCGCTCAGCGTGGCTAGCGCCTTCGATTCCGGCGGCTCCGGCGACAGCGCCCTCGGTTTTCCGCATAGCTCCAACCTCGACGATCACTACGAGTTTCAGAACTACACCACAATCACCTGGGGAGGGCACACGACCGAGTTCGGCCTGCGAGTCCTCGAAGACACCGAGGACAAGACCATCCTCGATGGATTCAACGGCAGTTGGCAATTCCAAGGAGGAACGTTTCCCATTCTGGGGAGTGACGGGCTGCCGATTGCCGGCACTCAGCAGCAGCTTACCTCTATCGACCAATACCTGACGACCGTCCGGCTCTTGCAGAGCGGCTTGAGCGGCGCGCAGGTTTCGCAGATGGGTTACGGTCCATCGAAATACACCATTACGGCAGGCAATCCTCACATCGTGGTGCCCCAGTGGGAGTTCGGCCCCTTTATTCAGGACGACTGGCGCATGTCGCCCAACTTCACGCTCAGCCTCGGGCTTCGCTATGAAGCGCAAACGAACATCGACTCGCTCAGCAATTGGGCGCCGCGGGTGGGCTTCGCGTGGGCGCCGGGCGGAGGGAAACACCGGTCGAAGACGGTGATTCGGGGCGGCTGGGGTATCTTTTACGACCACTTCTCGAACAATTACATCGAACAGGCGGAAATGCAGAACGGCGTCCGCCAGCAGGTCTATACGCTCAACCCGCTTTCCGCCGCAAACCTAGCCGGATGCGGCCTTACTTACGATGCCTCGTTCTCGGCCGCGCCGCCGGTGAGCACGCTGGCGGCATGCGGCGCGACCAGCACATCGCTGATCTATCAGGTCGACAGCCACGTGCAAAACCCGCGCCTGATGCAGACGGCGATCGGAGTCGAGCAGCAGATATTGAGCCATACAACGCTCTCTATCAATTATTTGAACGCGCGCGGCACGCATCAACCGCGGCTGGTAGACATCAACGCGCCTTACCCGGTTCCGGGAGAGCTTCCGCCGGGAACACCGGCCCAGATCGCGACCGCCCTTGGCTTGCCGATTTCCTCTTCCACGAACCGGCCGTTCCCCGGCCGCGGCGACATCTACAATTACGAGACGGACGGCATCTTTAAACAGAACATGGTGCTGATCAATGTGAACTCGCAGGTCGGCGGATGGCTCACGCTGTTCAGCCGTTACTCGCATAACCTCGCGCGCACGAATACGGCCGGATCGAGCACGCTCGCGTCCGATCCTTACGACTTCAATGCCGACTGGGGGCGCGCGCCGCAGAACATCGAAAACAATTTCTTCCTGGGCGGCTCGATAACAATGCCCTGGGGTTTCCGGCTTTCCCCGTTCATCATTGCGCGCAGCGGAGCGCCGTTCAATCTGACCACCGGCAACGATCTTTTTGTGCAAGGGAAGATCGGCGAAACCGCGCGCCCGGCGGTGGTTTCCCAGGCCACCCCATTCACCATCGACACGCCTTACGGGCTGTTGGATCCGTACCCGGTGGTGCCGGTGCCTGGCTCGTCGGCCTTCATTCCGCTGAACGAAGGCACCGGGCCGAGTTATTTCGGCATTAATCTGCGTTTGAGCAAGACCTGGGGCTTTGGAACGACCAAATTTCAGGGAGCCTCGGGTGGCGCGCACCATGGAGGCGGCTATCACCACCATGGCTTCAGCGGTTTCGGCGTGCATGGCCGTCATGGATCCTCCGAAAGCGAGCACCGCTACAACCTCACGCTTTCGATCGATGCGCGCAATCTTCTGAACAGCACCAACTTGAACACGCCCATCGGCGTCATCACTTCGCCGAAATTTCTGGAATCGAACGGGATTACGGGCGGCTACTCGGCCGAAAGCACTTCAAGCGAAAACCGGCGCATCAGCGTTCGGCTGCGGTTTGCGTTTTAAGCCGGTATAAGAGAATGGCTGGATGGCCTGGACCATTCTCTTTTGCGCCGGACTTCTGGAAATTGGCTGGGCGATCGGACTCAAGTACACGTATGGGTTCACGCGATTGCTGCCCACGATCCTAACGGTTGCGGCGATGATCGGCAGCATGGCGCTGCTGGGCCTTGCGGTCCGCACGCTGCCGATCGGAACCGCCTATGCGGTTTGGACGGGTATCGGAACAGCAGGCACAGTGATTTTGGGCATCGTGCTTTTGGGTGAATCAGCATCGCTCTCGCGCGTTTTTTTCGTGTTTCTGATCGTGGCGGGAATTGTCGGGTTAAGGCTGGTTGCGAGTAAGTGAGGCGTGCCTGAAAGACGATTAATCAAAGTGCTGCTATGTCGATTTCCTTGATTTGGCCCGGTTGGACGAACTCAACGGCGGCAGCAATCCGGGCAGCAAATGGTCTCAAACTGGGCCAGTGATTCGTAGAGAGCACGACGACGGCAAGTTTTCGAAACGCAAAGTTTTGCTGATAGGGGATGTTCTGATCGCACGTAACCAGCACGTCGAACTCGCATTCCTCTGCCGCATCCAGCAGAGGACCATCTTCCAAATTCTGCAATCGCAATTTTCCCGCGAGCGTGACCCGATGCCGTCTGAACGCCCGAGCCAGCGGCGCGGGCGTGTTGCTGTCGAAAAGAATCCTCACGCAACCGCGGCGGGCTGCTCCAAAGATGCCTTGGCAAACGCAAGGACCTGATGCGCCTGTTCCGCTGTCACATCCGGGAACCACTCCAAAAACTCATCAACTGTCGAGCCTTTGTCGAGGTGTTCAAAAAGCGAGAGCACCGGGACGCGCGTGCCCGCAAAACACCACGCTCCTCCCAGTTTCCGTGGGTTCCGGTCGACCGCGGGGCAGGAACTCCAATCCATATCCCCAGTATCCGCTACAACGGCAACTGCGTCGAGCCCATCAGGTATTTGTCGATATGATGCGCGACCTGGCGGCCTTCGGCGATCGCCCAGACGACGAGCGATTGGCCGCGGTGCGCATCACCCGCCGAGAAGATGCCCGGAACAGAGGTCATGAAGGTCTTGTCCGACTTCACGTTGCCGCGTGCGTCGAGTTCGAGCGATAACTGGCTGAGTATGCCCCCGCGAATTGGACCTAGAAATCC
>JBOGMI010000599.1:0-1590 GCA_050746645.1 Bryobacteraceae bacterium
CCCCAGGTAAGAACCGGCTGGATCTTCGATGCTATCCGCCAGTTTGGCGCCGAGCCAGCCCGCCGGGTCTTCGATCTCGCAAAACGTTACCGAAAACTTGGGGTGGTGGCTATTGGCATCGGCGGAGACGAGGAGCGCGGCCCCGCGGTTTGGTTTCGGCAGCTCTATCGCGAAGCACGCGATGCGGGTTTGGGCCTGACCTGCCATGCGGGCGAAACATGCGGCCCCGAAAGCGTGTGGCAGGCCCTCCAAATCGGGGCACAGCGGATCGGGCACGGCATTCGGTCCATCGAAGATCCTCGCCTGCTCGAGGCGCTGCGGGAGCGCGAAATCCCGCTCGAAATCTGCCCCACAAGCAACCTCCGCACCGGCGCTGTCTGCAGTCTGGAAGGTCACCCGCTGCGGCGGCTGTGGGATGCCGGAGTGCCGATTGTTTTGGGAAGCGATGACCCGGCGCTCTTCCACACCGATCTGCTCCGCGAATACAGGCTGGCCGCCGAAACCTTCGGCTTTTCCCGCGACGAGCTGGGGTGCCTGGCGGAAAACAGCCTCAAATACGCTTTCGGAGCAAAATGCGGTTAGCGCCCGGTTCGAACGTGAATCTCCGCCAGCCGCGCATTCGGGTGCGGGGCCGGCAACCGCGGGCAGACCTGGTATAGCAGCACGTAAACCAAAATCCCTGTCACGCTGACATACAGCCAAATCGGCAGAGTCCAGCGGGCGATTTTGCGGTGCTTGGCAAAGCGGCCGCTGGCCCCGCGCCACAGCGTAATCACCGCCAGAAACGGGACGATGGACGCCAGCACCGAATGCGTGCCCAGAATCCACAAATAGACAATTCGTATCCAACCCGGCTTGTCGAACCGCACAATCCCCGCGGTGAAGTGAAAGATGATGTAGCAGACCAGAAATGCGCAGGAGACGCCGAAAGCCGTCCACATGACACGATAATGCGCTCTGATTTTTCTGCGGCGGATCAGCACGTAGCCGATCACCAGCAGCACGCCCGCAATTCCATTCAGAATCGCGATGACCACCGGAAGTGCTTGCGCGCTCACGCCCTGCCTTTACGAAGCGCTTCAATGTTGGCCGGCATCTTCCGCATATCTTGCGGAGCGAAGCTGTCGGCAACGGCGAGCGCGGCGAGCAGACAGACGAAGATGGAGCTTTTTTGTTTCACAACCGGAGAGGATCGAGGACCATCAGGCAATACAGCACGGGCAAATAGACGACCGAGGCGAGCAGCACCTTACGTGCGCTGATCCGTGTGCGGTCGAGCGCCACGCGAATGCCCGCATAGAGATAATACAGACCGACGGCAACAGCGCCGGCGAGATAAAAATCCCCAGCCATCCCCAGCCAATTGGGCAGCAGGCTAATGGGGATGAGCACAATCAAATAGAGCAGAATCTGCCGCGCGGTCGAGCCGCCGTCCGGCTCAATGACGGGCAGCATCTTGATGCCGGCACGCGAATAGTCTTCGCGGTACATCCAGGCGATGGCATAGAAGTGTGGAAACTGCCACAGGAACAGAATCGCGGCAAGCACCCAGGCTTCGGGAGTCAGCTTATCGGCGGCTCCGGCAAATCC
>JBOGMI010000600.1:0-3737 GCA_050746645.1 Bryobacteraceae bacterium
TTTCTGGCAGAGGCGCGCGACAAGCTCGTTCCCTACAACGTTTTCCTCGCCGGCGATGTTTTCGGTTACATCTGCTGGAACAAGGGCGATACCGATGTTGGGCAGAAGATTCAGGATCTGGCAAACGTGCTCGATTACATCTCGCCGATGCTCTATCCCTCCGGTTTTCAGTACGGGATTCCGAAATACCGGGATCCGGTCGCGCATCCCTACGAGATTGTGCGCCTCTCGCTCGATCGGGCGCGCGAACGAACGAATCTCGATCCCATCCGCTTCCGGCCGTGGCTGCAAGCCTTCCGGGATTACGCCTTCGACAGGCGCCAGTTCGGGAGAGCGCAGATCCAGGCCCAGATCAAGGCAGCCGACAGCTTTGGGTCCGACGGATGGCTGCTCTGGAATCCGCGAAACGTCTATTCGGCCGCGGCGATCGGCATCAAGCGTCATCCAGGGATTTGAAACGCGCGGTTCCCGCTTGCCCGTCTCTATACCATTGTGATGATGGGAAAATCGCGGATCGACGCACTCGGCTTGTTTCTGGCGCTGGTCGCCGGCGCTTTCATATTCGGGTTCCTGCAGCCATTCGGCTGGATGGCCGGGATCGGCGGGCTGGTTCTGCTCTTTGTGCTGTTCGCCTACGATCACGAGGGCGTGCGCTCCTTCTTTCAGAGCCTGGCCTTTTCGTCTGTCTGCGGATTCGCGCTGGTGCTGATCGTGATGGCCTTTTTCGAGAGCGGCGCCTTCGGCAGTCCCGGCAAGGTCCTGATCTACACCGAATATCTGCCGGTCGCCTGGATTTGCGCCACCATCATGTTTACGATCATCGACCGCGCGCGGATGGGAGGCCGTTTTCAGGAGGCGCTAGGTCCAAGGTCGCTCGGCATTCCTCCCGTGACTGCCCACTACCAACCGCCGCCGCCTCCAGCTCCCGCTGCCCAGCCCGCGCCTGAACCAGAGTCCGAGCCCGTCCAGGCCGCACCTGCCGAATCGACCTCGGAACGTACCGCCGTCTATGAAGCCCCGGCCGAGCCCGCTCCTCCAGCCGAGCCTGCCCCCGTTGCCGAACGCGCCGTTCCCGTCGCCCATCGCAAGGAGACCAGCATCTACATCAATCTGGTGGGCGAAGGGATCGCGATGATGCGCACGGTTCGCGCCGAACACATGGGTAAGGATTTTTATCTGATCACCGAGCCGATGCCGGAAACCGAACAATGGGAGTTCACGACCGGCCAGATCGTCCGCTGCAAAAAGAGAAATCTCTCCCACGGCAAAGGCCTGGTCGCGGTAGAAGAAGCGCCGCGGGCACAAAATCGACCGACTTAGGCTGATTTCGGAGCTGAAACCCGCCCCTCACGCGGCCTGAACAAGAGATTTCCGCTGTTCGTGGGCGAGATGGGCGGCGCGGACGCGCTTGAGATGGTTCTCGATATCGGCAGTTGAAAAAACGAACCCAAATGCGGCGGGATCGAAGGGTCGATTGTCTTTTCGGGCGGCGAGGTAGAGTTCGACGGCGGCTTCCATCTGCTGCTTTTCCTTTTGGATACGCTCCTGCTGAAGCTCGCGGAGTTCGGCCATGTCCTTGGCGCGCTGGCGCTGGAGGCGCGCTTCCTGGATCTGCAGATTGCGGATCTGCTTTTGGTAGGTCAGGAAAGTGTGGGCTTCGATGAGGGCGAGGCGCCGCTCCGGGTCTTCGTTTTCAAACAGGCCGGCAAATTCGATGTAGCCGCGGGCGAAGATGGCGGATTCGAGCACGGGGATGCGGAGGACCCGCCACATATGATCGGCGATGGACTGGGCGAGCACCTGCTCGCGGATGCCGACCGGGTTGAGCTCTTTCATAAACTCGCGGATGTGGTGCTCGTAGGCGGCGACGTCATCGGTGGGCAGGAGGACGGTGCGGCCGGTGAGTGCGGCCCTTATTTGGGTCTTCGGCTCGCTGGAAAACGCGGCCTCATCCAAACCGGCGTTGAGGCGGGATGCCTGTTTTCCTGCTGCGCTGCGGGGGCCCGTTGAGAATTGGGCGTTGGCGCGGTTAGCGACGAGTTGGGCGAGAGATGGTGTTTTTGGAATGTTCGGCTCATCCAACTGAGTCGGCTCAGCGGCGGGGGGCAGAAGTTCCAGAGCGGGTTCGACTGTCGGAACTGGCATCTCGGGTTCGGGGACGGTTGTTTGAGACTGTCCTAATGATTGTTTCTCGGCTTTACGGGCGAGTTTGCGGGCTTTGCGCTCGGCGGCGCGGCGAATGGAGCGAGCGGTCATAACGAGGCTAAGGTAATTTAAGCTAGAGCGCGGAGCGGCGAGAAGGGGTTCGTAAGTTTTTGATGAAGCAGGAAATAGAGATTTTCCTCGATTGTGAACGCCGGCAGCACGTCCAATGCCCGGAGCCTCGAAGATGTCCGCTACATGGTCATGTTCCTGTGCGAATTCGCGCAGGACCTGCTTTACCGCCTGATCGGCCGGGACATCCACTTCCGTGCATACATCACCTGCGCTGACTTTGCCCACTACGCGCTGGAAAACGTCAAGGACGTGTTCTATGGCGAAGCGCTGATCGAGGCGTACTTACGACATACGCTACCTGCAGACGATTCACAGACACAAGGCGGATGGCCGGTTGGCCGATGTGCAGGAAGATTTGCTTATTCCATGCGCTCGACAGTGTTCGCCGGCACTCGCGGGCGGTACGTCGGGGGCTAGTGGGCTGCCGCGGGAAAGCCTTCGGTTATTCGAGCTGAATGTGGCAACCTGCTCCACGGGACAGTGGAACGGCAACCGGACAAGGTCGCTCACGCTTCCGGCTCAGCTTCAACGTAGGCAAATCTTCGAGGGAATGTGAGAGTGATCGTACAGAGCAGTGGAGGAGCAACCGGAATCGGGTTGTTCTTCGCGGCGTGGCGCGTGACCGGGCAGGCGGCCTAAAAGGCCGCCGCAGGCTGGAAAGCCTGCCCCACGAACACCCTTTCGGCTGGTACGAATCGGCGAGGCCGCGCTGCAGCGGCATCGCGGATCGCCGTCACGCCTTTGTACCTGCTCATGATCAGATGGGATTTCGTCGAGCGCCTTGCCGGTGATCTTTGCTTGCGACCGGGCCAATCGGTTCTGCGGCGGCACACAGCGGGATGGCGGCAGCCAGGTTCCGTCGCTCGCCGGGCAAATCGGGACAGGAAGGTGTGAAACTAAGCCAAACTGGGTCGCTTACGCTTCCAGCTCGGTTTCGGCATCCACCACTTAGGAGAAATGGAACAGACCGAAGTCAACCTCTTGGAGGCAACGAATTTCCGGCCCCCTATGGTCGGGGTTCTGAAAGCACCGGCGTCGAGCGTGGGCTCAACTTGCTCCCGTGCGGCAGACCGCAGAGCTGAAGCTCTGCGCGGGATAAATCCCGCCCCCCAATCGGTTCGTAGCCACGCCGCACAGCGGGGTGATTGGGAGCCAGGTTCTAGGGCCTGGGTATATAAGATGGCT
Organism: Bryobacteraceae bacterium; assembly: GCA_050746645.1. Taxonomy (GTDB): domain Bacteria; phylum Acidobacteriota; class Terriglobia; order Bryobacterales; family Bryobacteraceae; genus Bog-105. The sequence continues at coordinate 3,463 of JBOGMI010000600.1, forward strand.
GCGAAAATGACATCGATGAGGCTAGACACCCGTTTGGCGGACGAAGCAGCGAGAGTTCTCGGAGTGAAACCACGCACCGAAGCCGTTCACGGAGCGCTTAGGGAAGTCGTAGCACTCAGGCGGTTCAAGGAATTGATGGAAAAGCACGCGGGCAAGCTTTCCTTTGCGGGACACGGTGAGCGGCATCGTCATATTTGACACCTCAATCTTTATCGACCATCTACGCACCGGCTGCCATCGCGAGCGGATTTCGAACTGATCAACCGTTACCGGCG
>JBOGMI010000601.1:0-8280 GCA_050746645.1 Bryobacteraceae bacterium
TTCGCCCCCGCGGTCGCCGGCGCTTTGCGCGAAGGCAAGCTGGACGAAGCGGTCAAAATCGCCGACCGCTTCAATAAGAGCCATCTTGCGAAAGTCGTTGTGGCCGGTTTGCAGGAGTTCAAGGTGCATCAGACGGGTACGGAGATTCCGGGCGAAGAGATCGAAGCTTCCCGCCGTGCTCTGGAGCGCGCTGAAGCCATTGTTCACGCCGAGTTAAAGCGCGGCGTCAGCAGCCTGGCGACGATCGGCTCCACGGCGCCGTTCGTCGGACTGTTCGGCACCGTCGTCGGCATCATGCACGCGTTCCAAGAGATCGCGGCATCCAGCTCGACCGGTATCGGCGCGGTCTCCAGCGGTATTTCCGAAGCCCTGGTCACGACTGCTATCGGCCTGTTCGTCGCTGTTCCCGCGGTCTGGATGTATAACTATTTCACCAACCGCATTGAAGCCTTCGACGTCGAAATGGGTAACTCCAGCTCGGAGCTGATCGACTATTTCCTGAAGCGCACGCAGCAGAAAGTGGCCGCTCGCTAGCAGGATGATTGAGTTGAATCGAGACGTGGGAGGCGTTCACCGGGCGCCTCCCACGGATACAGGTTCTTAGAGGAGTTTAAATCATGGTCAAATTGAAGGCGCCGCCTGTTGTTGCCGACATCAATGTCACGCCCATGGTGGACGTGATGCTGGTGCTGCTCATCATCTTCATGCTCATCATTCCTAAGCTGAACCAGAAAATTCCGATTACGCTGGTCAGGACTAAGAATGACGTGACCCTAACGGACGCGAATAAAGATAATGCGATCATCATTTCGATTACGCGCGACGGAAAAGTGTTCCTGAGCCCCGGCAACGAGATGATCCAGGATCCCGACGCAGTGCTGGCGAGCAAGGTCAAGGACCTGCAAAAGGGCCGCACCGACCAGACCGTTTACATCAAGGCTGACACACGCGCCCGCTTCGGCGCCGTAACCGGCGTGCTCGACGATATCCGCGGCGCGGGAGTGCAGGAACTGGCTTTTATCACCGAAGACATTTCGGGCAGGCTGAGTGGGAGTGGGCCCGCAGCAACCCCGGCCACAAAGAATGGAACTCTCTAGGGATCGTTCGATCGAGAAAGGATTTTAGTTATGGCAATGGCAGTTGGCTCCAAAGGGAGCAGCATGTGCGACATGAACGTCACGCCGCTCATCGACGTGTTACTCGTGCTGCTGATCATCTTTTTGATCATCACGCCCCACAAACCTCACGGACTTCACGCGCTTGTGCCGCAGCCGCCGCCTCCCAATCAGCCGCCGCCCCCCCCCAGTCAAAACCCGGCGGTGGAGGTCGCGGTGGCCAAGGATCACAGCCTCACCATCAATACCAAGCCGGTCACCTGGGGCAACCTGCCCAAGCAGTTGCAAGACATTTTCAAGACTCGCGCCCAAAAGGTCCTCTTTGTGAAGGGGGACCCCGATGTCGATTTCCGCTATGTCGCCGAGGTTATGGATGTCGCCAAAGGCGCCGGACTGAAGACCGTCGGTGTCATTACGCCCAAGGTGGAAGCAGGACAGTAGCAGACTAAGCTCATGCAAGAGGCCCCATCGATGCACAACAATCCTTTTTCCGGGCGCGCATCGCGCCGCCGCAGTCGTTTTCTTTTTCCGCTCGCCTTGCTCGGACTCTCCGGCGTGGTGCTGTTTAGCACCAGTTGCGCAAAACTCGAGTCTCGCGATCAGTTGAACAAAGGCATTGATTCGTTTAAGCGTCAGGCATACGCGGATGCCGTGAAGCATTTCGACAAGGCCGTGAATCTGAATCCGAAATACCAGGAAGCCCGGCTTTATCTGGCTACATCCTACATGGTGCAGTGGGTGCCGGGAGCCAATAGCGCTGGAAACAACAAGAATTTCGACATGGCTGAACGGACGTTCAAAGAAGTCTTGCAGAATGATCCGTCGAGTTCGCTGGCGCTCCAGTCGCTGGCCTTCATGGCCTATAACAAGGCTCAGACCGGAACCATGGAGGAGAAGCAGGCGGCTCTCGAAAATGCTCGCGATTGGAACAACAAACGCATTGAAGTCAATCCGAAAGATGCGGAGGCGTATTACTACCTGGGTGTCATCGACTTCAAAGAGGTCTATCCGCCGCTCCAGACCGCCCGCGTCGATGAAAATATTCCCGAGGAGGGCCCCGGCAGCGCCGGCCCCATCAAGAATCCAAAGGTGAAGAAGGCCCTTAGCGATATGTACCTTGCCCAAATTGATAAGGGCATTGCCACCCTGAAAAAAGCGCTGTCGCTCGATACGGAAAACGAGGACACGATGACCTACATCAACCTGCTTCTGCGCCAGAAGGCTCTCCTGGAGGATACGGAGCAGGAGGCAAAAGCCGATGTCTCCAAAGCCGAGCAGTGGTTCGAAAAAGGCGTCAAAACGAAGCAAATGAAGGCTGCTCGCGCCAAAGCGGCAGCTGCTAAAAATAGCTGACCCGCTGTGGCGCACGCACTCTTGCGGGCGGGGCGCCCTCTGGGCCCGAGACTCGTCTCGACGCGGTCTCTTCGTTCGCTCATCTTGCTCGTCCTTTGCGGCGCGGTTCTCTTTACCACCGGGTGCACCAAACTGGAGTCGCGCGATCAGATGAGCAAAGGCGTGCAGGCGTATAGGCGTCAAGCGTACGCGGATGCCGTTAAGCATTTCCAGAAGGCCGTAAAACTGGACTCGGGTAGCGAGAATGCCCGGGTTTATCTGGCCACGGCCTATATGGTGCAGTGGGTGCCGGGAGCCAATACTCCCGACAACAACCGGAATTTCGAAATGGCTCAGCAGACCTTCGAGCAGGTCTTAAAGCGGGATCCGTCGAATTCGCTGGCGCTCGGCTCGCTGGCGTTCATGGCATATAACAAGGCTTCCACGGGAACGCACGAGGAGAGGCACGCGGCTCTTGAAAAAGCCCGCGACTGGAATCGGAAGCGCATCGCGGCCAAACCCGCGGACCCCGACTCGTATTACGATCTGGGCGTAATCGATTTCGACGAGGTCTACCCGCCTCTTCAGACCGCACGCGTCGAGGAAAATATTCCGGCGGCCGAAGCCGGCCCGCTAAAGAATCCAAAGCTGAAGAAGGCCCTCAGGCGCCAATATCTGGTTTCGATCGAGAGCGGCATTTCTAACCTGAAGAAATGCCTGTCCCTCGATCCTGAAAACCATAATGCGATGGCCTATATCAATTTGCTTCTGCGCCGCAAGGCCCTGCTGGAGGATACGACCGGCGAGGCCAAAGCCGATGCTGCGCAAGCCGAGCAGTGGTTCCGAAAAGGCGCCAAAATGAAGCAGACGAAACCGCCCGCGCCCAGCAAAAGAGCGAACAGCAGCTAATTACCACCGCCGCAGTATCGGTGGGGCGAACCATCGTTTTTTGTGGTCTGCCCCACTTTCAATTCAGAAAATACGTCCGATACAACGTATCTCGCTGCTTCGGCACAAATCCCGCGTCTCGAATCAATCGCCGCAACTGCTCCTCTGTAGCGCGATGATGCGCTCCCGCGGCCGAAACCACGTTCTCCTCGATCATGATGCTGCCAACATCGTTGCCGCCGAACCGCAGGCCAAGCTGGCAGACCTTCAGCCCCGGTGTTACCCAGGAGGTCTGCACGTTGAGAATGTTGTCCAGATAAACGCGGGAAAGCGCCAGCATTTTGAGGTACTCGACCGCCGTCGCCTCTTCCTTGACGAACCGTCCGAGGGAGGTGTTGGCGCGCTGGAAGAACCACGGAATGAATGCTGTGAATCCTCCGGTGTCTTCCTGAATCTGCCGCACGATTTCAAGGTGGTTCAGCCGCTGCTCGATCGTTTCGCCGGTCCCGTACATCATGGTTGCCGTAGTCCGCATGCCCAGCGCGTGCGCTGTCCGATGCACCTCGATCCACTCCGCCGCCGAGCACTTTAGGCGGCTGATCCGGCGCCGCACGCCATCGTCCAGGATCTCGGCGCCGCCGCCCGGAATCGAATCGAGGCCCGCGTCGCGTAATCGGGCAATCGTATCGCGCAAGGTTAATCCGCTTACTTCCGCGATGTTCGTAATCTCGGGCGCCGAAAAGCAATGGCACCAGATGTTGAACCGGGATTTGATCGCCCGCAGCAGATCCTCGTACCATTCGATCTTCAGATCCGGGTGCAGACCGCCCTGCATCAAAATGCCGGTGCCGCCGAGATCGATGGTCTCCTGGATCTTGTCGAAAACGGCTTCGAACGGCAATATGTAGCCTTCCTGGTGCCCCATCGGGCGGTAGAAGGCGCAGAAACTGCAATATTCCGTACAGAAGTTGGTGTAGTTGATGTTGCGGTCGATGATGTAGCTGACAATTCCCTCGGGATGCAGCCGGCGCCGCACAGCGTCTGCCTCCAGCCCCATACCCGGTAAATCGTCGCTGCGGAAGAAATCGATGGCTTGTTCGCGTGTGATCATCTCCGCCTCAACAGGAGTTGGATGCCGCCGCGGTATGTTGCAAGCGGGCCAATTCCGCAAACTTTTTGATCGCTTGGCGTTCTTCGGCGCCGATCTCGTACCGGATGTGGCGGCGCAGATAGCTTCCGGCCAGGTCGCGATCGATGCCTCGCTCGCGGTATTCCGCCTCGACGATTTCGCCGATCCGGTCCTCGCCAAAGGCATAAGATTCGGCGGTAAGCTGCCGGATCTCCGGGCGGGCGATTCCCGGTTTCGCCGCCCAGGCCGCAAATACCATAGGAAGCCCCGTGAGCGCCAGCCATTCCGCGCCCAGATCGAGGCAGACGAAGCCAGAGTTTGCAGGATCGATGCGCAGCGCCGGATCGCCGATGATCAGAGCCGCATCCGCGGTTTCGAGCATCACAGCCAGTTCCGGCTTGCGCGCGGTCACTTCGGGCAGCGCGCCGTAACGCTCGCGCAAAATCGTGCATGCGAGCTGGACCGACGTTTTCGATCCGGCATCCGCCGCCAGCGTCCGCACTTTTTCCCACGGTACCCGCGAGAACAGCAGAATGCTGCGCACCTCGCCCCGGCAGGTAATCCCCACGTCCGAGACGATCTCCAGCCCTTGCCGGACGATTTCGGCCACCGGCGCCAAACCGATGTCGATCTTCCCGCTCTCCAATTCCTCCGCGCATACCGAAGGAAGGGAAAAGGTGAGATCCACCTGCTTCCGCTGCGGGCCGTGCAGCATGCCCCATACCAGCGGAACCGTATTCAGATAACTGACAGCGCCAACGCGAACAGCCGAAAGGTTTTGGGTCAAACTCCAGTTTATCGAAGGCTCATCCGGGGGTGGGCTTCAGCCCCGCCCGCAGATCTCTCACACACCCCGCCATGCTGAAACCGAGCCGGAAGCGTGAGCGACCGCTGTTGCGCTCACACGCCCCGCCGGTTGCCCCAGAGTTCCACGTGCAGCCGCGGCCCCAGCCGGAATCCCTGTTCTTTGCAGATTTCGGCCAGCCAAAGGCTCCGCTCGCGCAGCGTGTCGCGATCGATACCTTCCGGCATGAGCACCACGCGCGAGCGGTCCGCGCAGGTTTCCGTACACATCTGCTGAATTTCCTCCAGGTCCCCCGGCCCCGAGACCACGAACTTCAGTTGATACGTGTAGTCCGTCATCAATTGCCGCAAAACGTCCGGCTGGTAGCGCAGGCGGTCGTGCTGTGCAGCCCATCTGCCGTTTTCTCTTGTGAACGGAATGGAGTTCCTTAGCTTCGGGCTGAGGCTCATCAGATCGCAGGCCACCGGTGCAAAAACCGTTGCGGCGGTTTCGACGGTGATATGCATGCCGCTTTCCCGTAATCTTTCGGTGAGCGGAACGATTTCGGGCGCGATCATCGGCTCGCCGCCCGTGACCACGACATGCGAACAGGAAAACTGCGCTGTTTCCTCCGCCGTTTTCTCTATGATTTCTTCAAGCGATAAGTTTTGCCCCTCCGGCGCCCACGACGTATACGGCGTGTCGCACCACACACAGCGCAGATTGCAGCCGGAAGTGCGCACGAAAACCGAAGGCACGCCCGCCAGCATGCCTTCGCCCTGGATCGAGTAGAAGATTTCGGAGATTTTCACGCGCGCACCCCGGCCTCTTCCAATCCTCTGCGGCGCAGAATGCAAGCATCGCAGCGGCCGCACGGCTGCCCGCTATCGTCCGGATCGTAGCAGCTAAACGTGGAGTCGAGATCGACCCCAAGCGCGATGGCCTTGCGCACAATGTCCGCTTTGCTCAACGTCATCAGCGGCGTGCGAATCCGAACCTTTGTCGCGCCTTCGATTCCGGCCTTCGTCGCCAGATTGGCCATGGCCTCAAAAGCGCGGATGAACTCCGGCCGGCAATCCGGATACCCCGAGTAGTCGATCGCGTTCACGCCGATAAAAATGTTTTCCGCCTGCGCTACCTCGGCATAGGCCAGCGCGAACGAAAGAAAAATGGTATTGCGCGCCGGGACATAGGTGACCGGAATTCCTTTCGCCGGATCGCGGTCTTTCGGCACGTCCAGATCGCTTGTCAGCGCGGAGCCGCCGAATACCCGCAGATCGATCTTCGCCACGCGATGCTCTTTCGTGCCCAACTGCCGCGCGATCCGCGATGCAGCTTCCAACTCGACCCGATGCCGCTGCCCGTAATCGAACGACAAGCAATAGCAATCGAAACCCTCCTCACGCGCGATTGCGAGACAAGTCGCCGAATCCAGTCCGCCGCTCAAAAGACAAATTGCATTCATGTTCATTCGTGGCCCGAAACGACCGCGCGCAGCTTGCCTTCGTGCAGCCGAATGTTCAGCGGGTCGCCTTCGGAAGCGGACGCCGCCGAGCGCAGCGCATGCCCCTGCCGGTTCTCGACGATGGCGTAGCCGCGCGCCAGAATTGTGAGCGGGCTCATCTGCTCCAGATGCGCGCGCAGCGCCTCTTCGCGGCGCCGCGCCTGCCACAACTTTTGTTCCAGGCTCTTCTTGAGGCGCTGGTCGAGCAATTCGCGCCGGTGGCGAAGGTTCGCAAAGCGCACGCGCAAGTCTCCCGCTTCGAGCCGTCTGCCCAGTTCCGCCATCCTCCGGCGCAGACCGTCCAAAGCGCGCTGCTGAAGATTCCGCAGCCGGTATTCCAAATCATCGACACGCTGCGCACGCCGGCTCAGCGCGCGTCCGATGATTGCCATGGTCCGTTCGGCATCTCGCTGGTGCAATTCGCGCGAAGCAGCTAGCAATCGGTAGCGCATGGCCTGCAGCGCTTTTGCCCGAAGCGCCACGATCCGATCGAAAATGCTCTCGCGCGTGCAGATGACGATCTCGGCGGCCGCCGAAGGCGTAGGCGCGCGGCAATCGGCTACAAAATCCGCGATAGTGAAGTCGGTCTCGTGGCCCACCGCGGAAATGACGGGAACTTTCGATGCGGCGATTGCCCGCGCCACCGCTTCCTCGTTGAACGTCCACAAGTCTTCCAGCGACCCGCCGCCGCGAGCAACGATCGTCACGTCCGCCCACTCGCTCGCGCTGAAATACTCGATTCCCCGGCAGATCTGCTCGGCAGAGCCTTCGCCCTGGACTTGCGCCGGGAACAGCCGGACGTGTAAACCCGGAAATCTGCGTTCGAGCACGTGCAGAATGTCGCGGATGACCGCGCCGGCCGGCGAAGTCACGACACCGATCCGCCGCGGAAAACGCGGTAGCGGCCGTTTGCGCGCGGCGTCGAACAGCCCTTCGCCCGCCAGCTTCTTCTTGAGCTGCTCAAAAGCAAGCTGCAACGCTCCGGCGCCCTGCGGCTCCAGAACTTCGATGATGAGCTGGTATTCGCCGCGCGCTGCGTAGACCTCCAGGTTGCCTCGCGCGATGGCGGCCAGCCCATCCTGCGGCTTGAATCGCACAAATCGCGCGGCGCCTTTGAACAGCGCGCATTTCAACTGGCCGGTTTCGTCCTTGAGGCAGAAGTAATAATGCCCGCTAGCCGCCTGCCGGCAATTCGAAATCTCGCCCGCCACCCAAATCGAGCGGAAATCCGCATCGAACAGTTTTTGCACTGCCTCGTGAAGCTCGCCGACACGAAAGACCCGCCGCGCGTCTTCCAGCGGCAAGGCCATTTGTACGGCGTTGGTCGTCTGCAACATCCTTGTCTACCATTTTCCATGCGTCGGTCCGAAATTTCCTTCCCAGGAGCTGCGATGCAGCTAGCTCCATGAAACGCTGGCGAGCCGCGAAGGGCGGTAGTAGGTAAGATCGTCTTTACGACTCGCATGCGCTGGAGCAAAATTTTTATCCCCACACTGCGGGAAAATCCCGCCGATGCCGAAGTAGTCAG
>JBOGMI010000602.1:0-1842 GCA_050746645.1 Bryobacteraceae bacterium
CGGGGAACGTGATCGTAGGAGTTGACGGCACGTTCTGATATGACAGCCACGCCTTCTGATCGCGGCTTGCGCGGATGGCCTCTTGCAACGGCGATGCTTCCGTACCCGCCTCTACAGCCGCTTCCGGCGGATCGGCGGTAACGGTGGCGACTGCGGCGTACTTGCTGGCGATGTTCACGACTGCGCTCCTAGCGCTAGGTAAGTTGCTGGCCTTGCCAGACTACCGGGTAACGGGGGGTCGCGCATGTCCGTAACCCTGTTTCCCCGGTTTGCGGACGCAAGTTTTACGCAACCGCTACCAGCCAGCCGTCCAAAACCCTATTACGGTCACCCTAAACCCGCATTGCGGTTGGCGCATAACGGGGTTTCGGCCACGGGCCGCAACTGGCCCGGCCTACGGTCGGGCGCCGGTGTACGCCACGGTCCACGTGTCCGGCCCGCAGATGCCATCTACGGCGATGCCGCCCCGGTGCTGCATGTTCCGTACGGCTTGCGTCGTCCTAGGCCCGTAGATGCCGTCAACACCGTCACGGTACCGGCCGGACACGCCAAGACTCTCCCCGTAGACCTCCCGCAGGACGGCTTGCAAGCGGCGGACAAACGGGACATGCCCGTTAAGGTCGCGCGAACCATTCCTGAGAACGGGTAGCGATTGCATGATTTTCTCCTCGCTCGTTTTGCCTGTAGTTGGTGGCGGACCCGAAACGGGGTGGCGCCATTGCCCGTAATCGGCAGTCATGGCAGTATCGTAATCGACCTGACCGCCGGGCCAGTTTTCGCCATTGTGCGTCTGGCGGATATTCGCGTGACGCGACCATTGCCCGCCCGACCATGCGTACGTCTGCCAGACGTAGGACACAAGGTGTGAGCGGATAAGAAACTCGCACGTTGCGTACCCGCCGTAAACCCCAATGCGGCCTACCCCGTTTTTGTCACACAACCCGCCGAAGTATTCAGCGATGGCCGCGAATTGGGCGCTGTCCGGATTGAAGTCAACCACGTAATACGTTGGTGCCATGCTCGGCTGCCCGCACTGCGCACCTTGCGTAAGCGCAGACGATGCGTCGCTCCTGCCAGCGTTGCGACCGTCAAGCGCGCGGCTAGCGGTAGTTTCGAATACTGTCACGATGTTAATACCGGCGCGGTTAAGTGATGCCGCCTCCCCTTGTGACAGATTCTTTGAGTTGCCCTGTGTTGAAAGATACCGGCAGACAAACCTAACGCCGTGCTCCCGTAGAACGGCGATTGTTGGCCGTGCGAACGAATAGTCTACGCCAAATTCTGTCATGACTTGTTTCCTTCCGATTGCGGCGCTTTTTGCTCCGCCACCTTGCGCGCGGCCTCTTGCGTTGCCGCTACCGCATCTTGGTGGCGCGAGATAAGTTCCCTCAGACGTGCGATAGGGTCGGGCGATTCGACACTCACTGATAACTCCCAGGTTCGGCTATTCCGTAAAGTTAATCGACTTATCCGGGGGCGGCTCATCTGGCAATTGCCCGTGTACACGGTCGGATAGGATTACCCACGCATCATGTGGTTGGTAACCCAAATCAGCTAGACCGGCTTGCGCGGTTGCCTGGTCAATCACACCGTAATAAAACGCTGACGCATATTGTGATTCGGTGAGGTGCGGTATGTTGGCCGCCCGTTCTAGGGACCATGTAGTCAGGAGGTTTGTTACCTGACTTGACGGGACCTTTAGTGCGGCAAGCGCGCCCGTTACCTCATTCGCGCTAATCTTATGCCCGGCATACAGGGTATGTATCCGGCTAATAGCCGACTCCAGGAAAGTCCGCTCACGTCTCAAATCCTGAATATCTAGGATGAACGCTGCGTCTCCGT
>JBOGMI010000603.1:0-9443 GCA_050746645.1 Bryobacteraceae bacterium
TCACGGGCGATTTGCTCCAATGTATACTCGCGATCGCAGCCGATCCCAAAGCGCATGCGGATGGCTTTTTCCTCAGCCGGAGAGAGCGTCTTTAGCGCGTCTGTGGTTTGTTCGCGCACGTCGTGATCGATCACAGCGGTCATCAGCGAACCGCCGGAATGATCTTCCAGCAAGTCTCCCAAAACCGATTCGCCGTCGTTGCCGACAGGAAGGTCGAGCGATACCGGATCTCTGGAGATGGTCTTCAGTTCCACGATCCTGTCCGGCGCAATCCCCATACGGCCGGCGATCTCTTCGTTTTTCGGAGCGCGCCCCAATTCTTTTTCCAATTCGCGCGCCGTCCGTACATACTTCGTCAAGGTCTCGTTCATGTGGACCGGAACGCGTATGGTCCGCGACTGATCTGCAATCGCACGGGTAATCCCTTGCCGGATCCACCACGTAGCGTAGGTTGAAAATTTGTAACCAAGATGGTAATCGAACTTCTCGGTTGCGCGGATCAAGCCGATGTTGCCCTCCTGAATCAAATCGAGCAGGTGGAGACCTCGGTTGACATATTTCTTCGCCACCGAAACCACCAGGCGCAGGTTAGCCTCAATAAGCGCGGATCGGGCCGCCTCGGTTTCCGCCTCTGCTTGCCGCACGATTTTCAGCCAGTGGCGCATTTGTGCGGCACTTGCGCCGGCGGCTGCCTCGCACTCGCGATTCCTTCGCCTGAATTCCCGAGTCAAAGCGCTGTTTCCACCCGCATGGCTCAAGCCCTGTTCGAGCCGCGCCATTTCCTGAACCGCCTCTTCCACAATCGCCCGAAATAGCTTCCATTGAGCCGGACGAAACGGAATACTCCGCATCTCCTGGGAACACTTGACTTTCAACCTCGCGATCCGATGCCTCAGCTTCGACCGCACATTTACATACCGCTTTGGCTTCGCGGCGAGTTCGTCTTTTAACCTCGCGATCTCGCTATTCAGGCAGGCGAAGCTGCCGAGCCGGGCGCGAATCTTCTCGCGGGCACTCTCCCGCGCGGCCCCATCCGCACCGCGGATTTCGGCGAATTCCTCCACAGGGACCCTGTCCTGGCAGGTGGCTTCGTAGATGGCCAGCAGTTTTTGCCAGACGAGCGGCGATCGCGACAGCGCTTTCCGCGCCCGCTTGTCTCCACGCTCCATGCGTCGCGCCAGCTCGATCTCGCCTTGGCGATTGAGCAGGCGCACCGATCCCATCTCTCTGAGGTACACGCGTACCGGATCGTCTATCGAAGCCGGCTCCGCACGGTGCTCGTCGTGATCCGAGCCAAATTCCTCCTCGAACTCGGCATCGAGAAACTCCGGCGACTTGCCGGGCCGTGTATACTGCTCTTCCAATTGTTCCATTCGCTCCATGTATTGGGGTCCGTCTCAAGCACCAGCCGGCCCACATTTCGAGCCCGCTGTTTTCAACGATTTACGGGGATGGCCTTTTCTTAGGCCCTGGAGGAAGCTCCGTCTGTTGGATGCAGCCTGGCGCCGCTAAGTTGCTCAATTAGCTGGCCTGTCCCTGGGTTCAGCCCGTCCCATCGCGAATCGCCGATCTCTGTATACTGTGGCGGCAGCCTGCGCCAATCCGGCCGGCTGATTCCGTTCAGGTCATAGACGATCTTGCCGCCTTTGATCGTCATCTCGCAAACGAATTTTCGATCCCCGTCGAGGCGCGCGCCATAGACATCTGTAAATCCGAATTTCCCGTGCTCGACACGGAACACCGCCACGTCCGCGACCGACCCTATCGAAAGGTTCCCTAATTCTTCACGGCGAAGCTCGCGGGCCGGGTTCCAGGCGGAGCGTTCCACCACCTGATCGACGGTAAGGCCGAGCGCCAGGAATTTGCTCATGACATTCGGCATATCCTTCATTCCGGCGTTCATACTGGCGATATGCAAATCGCTCGAAATCGAATCGGGAAGAAACCCTTGCTCGATCGCCGGCACAGCCACACGCCACGTAAAACTGCCGGCTCCGTGTCCCACGTCGAAGATGACCCCGCGCTTTCTGCCTTCCCACATGCCTGGATTCACTTTACCGTCCGGCAGCAGTTCGTCTCTCCGCCCCGAATAACAGTGCGTGTAAATATCGCCGTAGCGAAGCTTCTCGCCTAATAGAACGTGGATCGGCCGTTCCGGATGGTTCGCGCCGAAATCCACCATGACCGGTTTGTTAATTGCCGCTCCGGCTTCTACCGCGCGCTCAACCGCGGTCCATTCGGGACCGCTATAGTGGGCTGTCTTGATGCCGATAATTGTGTCCGGATAGTGCCGCGCCATCTCGGCTGCTGCCTTCGGGTCCATGTCAGCTAAGTTGTCCTCGAATTGAGAACCGCGCATTCCGGCGCCGACAATATTCAGAAATGCGACCACACGAGTGGTCGAGCGGTCGATAATGTGCGTCTTGAAGTCTTCAAAATTGCGGCATCCGGAGCTGCCGGTGTCGGCAACCGTCGTGACGCCGGATCGCAAAGTAAATCCATCCGGAAAGAGGCTGTTGTCACCGGCATAGGAATTACGCTCTCCGGTGCTCGCGTAAGCATGGACATGGATATCGACCAGCCCGGGCGTGATCAATAGTCCTGCCGCGTCGATGGTCTTGAGCGCCAGCGATGGGTCGATAAGTTCCGCGACCGCCGCGATCTTACCATTTTGAATGGCGATATCGCGAACAGCGTCGACGCGGTTTTTCGGATCGATCAGGTGCCCGCCCTGGAGGAGTAGATCGTATTGAAAACTAGACATATCGCATCAAGGTTTGCCGCAGCCGCTTGGCGACCACCAGCTCTTCGCCCGGTTGCAGCATCCAGACGCCGACCACAATTGTATCGAGCTCGCTGCGCAAACCCGGATAATCCGTTGTGCCTGTAGCCGGATGCAGTTCAATGCTTGGGTTCCCGTCGCGTAGCTGCTTCATGACCTCGGCGGCGGCAATCTTCACCTGGCCGCGCTCGTAGTTCAGCATTAAATGCGGCACCCGATTCGCTGCTACATTGGGTACCACGATTCTGCTTCGGAGCGTGGGAACATCCTTGAGCTGTCCGGCAATGGTTTCGGCGCGCTTGCGAAACTCGGTTTCCATCGCCTCGTCGGACTGTGTTAGAAACCAATCAACCGCCGCGACCATGCCGGCGATCTGTTCCTTGGCAACTTTCATCGGACGCCCGAATGCGGCGGAAATCGGAGCGCTCATCCCGGCTACTGCGTGGATCAGGTCCTTCCGGCCGAGCAGGAGCCCTGCATTCTGCGGCCCGCGGATACCTTTTCCGCCGGAAAACGTGACCAGATCGAATCCCATCGCCGTGTAGTTCCACAAATTCGAGATCGGCGGTACATCCGCCGCCGCGTCGTTAAAGCACGGCACGCCATGTTCGTGCGCCACGCGCACCCATTCTTTACGACCGATGTCTCCGCCCTCGGCCCCGTTGAAGAAATGCGTCATAACCGTTTTCTCGCCAAACGCGTCCTCGTATTCCCGCATCGTTTCTACTTCCACGAAACCAATGCCGGCGTTCGTTAATGCCCGGTCGTATTCGTACCTATGTGCTCGCTGAACAATGACTTCGTTCCTGATGCCGCTCATATCGAAAGGAATCCTGTTTGCCGCCGTCGGATCAGACAGAGTCATGCAAGCCGCGGTCCCGAGCGTCAGCGCTGAAGCCGCTCCCGAAGTGACATAGGCGGCCTCGCATTTAAGCCGCTTAGCAAGATACTCGCCCGCGGCTCTCTGTAACTCCACTAAGCGCACCGGATATTTTGCCGCCTCCGCAACGGCCGCTTGCACCGAGGGCGGCATGATGGAGGCGCTAAGTGCGGTAAAGGTCCCGGCGGCGTTGATGATCTTCGTGACGCCAAGTTTTGCGTAGTAATCTTCAATCATGGGTTAGACTCCGGCGGATCGACTCCTTCATTGAATCTGATCGTACATATGTATCGCTTAAGCGTTCTTTCAGCTTTGCCAAGCCGCGCGGGCCGGCAACGAATAAGAGTACACAAGAGACCAGCGGGCTCACGCCTGCGAGCAAAATGGCCAGTTCAAAATTCTTCTGCGGTCCGAGGCTCCATCCGGTAATGAGTGGCGCCGCGATCCCCCCAATCTGCGACAGGGTGTTGAGATATCCGACTGTGCGCCCCACGACCGAGACCGGCGGGACAAATTGCGCAATTGCCCAGTAACTGGAACTGGCGACCCCGAAGGAGCAGATCGAGACGACGAGGATCGGAAGGACTGGAGCGCGGCCCGGCATGACGTTCAGGACCAGAATCAGCGCCGCACCCAGAAGGCCTGCGGCCGCGAACCAGAGGCGAACGCGAAACACATTTCCCGTTCGCGCGGCAAGCTTGTCGGCCAGCCACCCGGCGGCGATGTTCACGCCCGCCATGGAGAACAGCGGTATCGACAGAATCTCTCCCATGTGAAGAGTGGAGAACCCGCGCGCGCTGGTCAAGTAAGTAGGCATCCAGGTCAGAACGAAATACCAATAATAAGAGAAGAAGAAAACGCAGCCGGACATCGCCCAGACAGCGGGACTCGATAGGATCGTACGCCAGGGCCAGATCGTCGGGGCGGCTTCGACAGCCCGTGCGGGGACGTTCGGCTTACGAGGAGTGAAGAACAGCCAAGCGGGCACCCACAGCAGCGCCACGAGACCAATGGCCGCGAACATGAAGCGCCAGCCGAAGTCTACCAGCAGCATGCTGCCTAATAATGCGCCGCAGGCTGGTCCGAACGTCTGCCCCGCAACGTAGATCGAAAGCGGCAGCCCCTGCTCGCGGCCTGCGAAGTGCTGGCGGATGAAGGCAAGGCTCGCCACCGGGCCCACGGTTTCCGCGAGTCCCAGCACCAGCCGCGCCGAAAAAAGATCGCCGGCGCCGCGGCTCAGCGCCATTCCGGCCGAAGCCAGCGACCAGATCAAAAAAGCCGCCGCATAAGTCCGGCGAATCCCGAGGCGGTCCACCAGAAAACCGGCCGGTATCTGAAACGCGCCGTAGGTCCAAAAGAACGCGGAGAGCAGCACGCCCATCGATGCCGGCGGGAGCCTGAAATCCCGCATGATCGTCGCGGCGGCAATGCTCAGATTGCCGCGATCGACATAGCTGATCAGGATGCCCGCGAAGATGAGCGCAAGCAGCACCGAGCGGCTGCTCTCACTTTGCCTTCGAAACTGCCGGGCAACCCTCTCCATTCGCACTAAGCATAAACTGCCCGGCGTTTGAGATCGGGCGGCCCCACGGCTGCTAGCGGCCGCCCGGATTCTGCTTCAGAGGTCAGCGCCGGCCATGCCGCCAGTAGCCCCGATAGTAATGATGCCGCTGATATCGCGGCGCCACCCAGTAGGCGCGCGGAGAAGGCCGCCTCGCCCAGGAGCCTCGCTGCCAGCGCCAGTGATGCCCGGCTGGAAGCCAATAGCCGCCAACCCAAACATGCCCAGGGGCCGGCCGCCGAGGCACATAGGTAACTAGCGGTGGCGGCGGGGGCGCCGCAACATAATATCCGCGCGCGGGCGGACCCACTCGGACCCCGACAAACACTCCCGCGAACATCGAACTGCCCGCCAGTAAGAACAGCGCAAGTAACTTGGTTTTCATTTCTTATCTCCTCCTTGCCGTCTGCTACGAAGGCAAGCCGTTTGCCAAAGCTAAATGGTTGAAAATCAAGAGGAGAAGCCGCAGTTGAGTGGTCCGTGGCCACCGCTGTGGTGGATTTGGCGCAACCGCCGCTCCTCGCCACGATAAGCCCGCTCCACAGATATCTCCTACTCCCAGGTAAGCGGCCGGTTCATCAATTCCGCCAGCGCGCGCCTTGGCTCTTTCCCTTCGTACAGCACTTCGTACATCTTGTTCGTGATCGGCAGATCCACTCCGTGCCGTAGCCCGAGTTCGCGCGCGGCCCGGCAGGTGGCGACTCCTTCGGCAATCATGGTCATGCTCGCAAGCACGTCCTTTAACGTGTGCCCCCGCCCCAACTGAATGCCGACATAGCGGTTTCGCGAAAGCTCTCCCGTGGTGGTCAGAACCAGATCGCCGAGACACGCCAGGCCGCTAAGCGTGCGCGGACTCGCGTCCATCATCAGCGCGAGCCGCGTGATTTCCGCCAGACCGCGCGTGATCAATGCCGCGGCGCTGTTGCTGCCGAGACCCAGCCCGCGGCAAATGCCCGCGGCGATAGCGATCACGTTCTTCAGCGCCGCGCCAATCTCCACCCCAATCACATCCTGGCTGGCATACAGCCGCAGCGAGGGCGTGCAGAAAGCATGCTGGATATGTGCGCTGACAGCCGGGTCTTCCGAAGCAATCACGACCGCGGCCGGTTCGCCCGCCGCGATCTCTTTCGCGAACGTCGGACCCGAAAGTGCCGCAATGCGCGCTGCGGTCGCCGTCTCCGCCAGCACTTCCGACATGCGCAGCAAGGTTCCTTCTTCAATTCCTTTGGTGGCGCTCACCAGAGTCACTCCGGGCGACAGGTGCGGGCGCATGGCTTTGGCGGCTGCGCGCAGCGTATGCGAGGGAACCGCGAGGACCACAATCGGCGCACCCTGCAAGGCGGTTTTCAGATCGGAGGAGATGTGCACCAATGGCGGTAGCAGAAATCCCGGAAGGTAGCGGCGATTCTCGCGCAGACGACTCATAGCGGCGGCGCGCCCCGGATCGCGAGCCCACAAATAAATCGCGCCGAACCGGGACGAGAGCGCGACTGCCAGCGCCGTTCCCCAACTGCCGGCGCCGATAATCGCGAGACGCTCCGAATTCATGCAGCCTTTCCGCCCTTGAGCGAAAACACGTGCTCGGCGCCGCTGCGCAAGCGGGCGATATTAGCGCGGTGCCGGTACACGACCAGCAGCGCGGCGAAAACCGAGGCGGCGAAGATCGAAGCCGCCGGCTGCTCCAGGAACCACACCGCTATGGGAAATACCAGCACCGCGACGATCGAAGCAAGCGAAACATACCTTCTCGCGGCCAGCACCAGGATGAACACTACGATCGAAGCCAGTAAGGCGAGCGGCGCAATATAAACGAATGCGCCAATGAAGCACGCGACCGCTTTGCCTCCGCGAAAATTCAAAAAAGCCGGATAGCAATGGCCCAGCATGACCGCCGCCGCCGCCAGCGCCAGCCCCAGCGGATCGCCATGCGTGGTCAAATCCGCCAGCCATACCGCCAGCAGCCCTTTGCAAATATCCAGCAGAAGCACGATCAGTCCCGCTTTGCCGCCTGCGCTGCGGTGCACGTTGGTCGCCCCTATATTGCCGCTGCCCATCCTGCGGATGTCTTTGCCATAGGCGAGGCGCACGAACCAATACCCGAAAGGAAGACCGCCAATCAGATAAGCGACGATGGTCGCAACCGCCAGCGCGAGGAACGGAGGTGTCGAGGTCACTCCCTACGATGTTACGAGGTCACCCGGTCCATCTCACGACGCGGCCGCGGCGGATTGGAATCGATACTCCCGCACGCGATGGTAGATGCTTGCGTTCGAGCCGGGCTCGCTCCGAAACAAAGTGAACTGCGAGACAGGAAAAGCGCCAAATGCCGCGCTCTGCTGCTCCTGAACTTCTCTCCGCAACCGGCCCAGCGGCGCCGGATGCTTGATGCGCGCCAGCGTCAGGTGTGGCGAGAACGGCCGCTGCTCTTTGGCGATGCCGAGCGCTTCCAGGCATTCTTCGGTGTCGCGTGCAAGTTGCGCCAACGCGCTCCCGCCGTGCACACCGGCCCAGAGGAAACGCGGCGCGCCCTTGTCCGGAAACCAGCCCAGATCGCGAATCTCCATCTCAAACGGCTCGCGCGGCGCCAGCGTCCGGAGTCGCCTGTCAAGTTCGTCCAAGCGCGCTTCCGGCCACTCGCCAATGAATTTCAGGGTCACGTGCAAATTGTCGAGCGGACTCCACTGAATCAGCCCCTCGGGCCGCAGTCTGCTGATCAGCCGCTCCATCCGCAGCAGAACTTCCGGCGATAAATCGAGTGCGGTAAACAGTCGCATCACTTTCGTGGAGCTTGCCTTCTATTCCGGCGACGTGATAACCTGCCGCGTTCGCGCCGCACTACACTAGGGTACTTGAGAACCGGCTACGAATGTGCGGCGGATAAAATCGCATTCCGGCAGCTTTTGCGCGAAACCCGGCTGCTGGCGATCCCGTTCTTCGATCGGCCCACGATTGAGGTTGCGCCTAGCCTGGTCGGTTGTGTCTTGCTGCATGGAAAAACCGCGGGAATGATTGTGGAGACGGAAGCGTACCTGGGCGAAGGCGATCTCGCCGCGCATGCATCGCGCGGCAGGACCGAGCGCACTAAAGTCCTCTTCGGCCCCCCAGGCCGCGCGTATGTCTATTTCAGCTACGGCATGCACGAATGTCTGAATGTGGTGGCCGATCGCGAGGGCACGGCGGGATGTGTTCTGCTCCGCGCACTGGAGCCGTTGTGTGGCGTGGCCGAGATGTATAAACGGCGGAACTGGCATGGTCCGGCCAAAGGCCTCGCCAACGGTCCCGGCAAGCTCACGCAAGCGCTCGGAGTGATGCGCGCGCATTACGGCCAGCGCCTGGACCGCGGCGATTTGACCATCCGCGGCTGGAGAAAGAAACCGGAATTTGAATTGGCGGTCACCCCGCGTGTCGGCATCGCGCGCTGCGCGGATTGGCCGCTGCGCTTCATCTGGGCCGGCCACCCCTGCCTGAGCCGAAGTTCGTCAGGGAGGGCAACAGAACCCCGACCGTCAGGGAGGGGCAAAGGAATGCAACAGAACCCCGACCGACAGGGAGGGGGCATTGGACATCCATGAAACGCTTATCCATCCTCGCACTCGCAATGTTTTGCGCCCTTGCCGCTGCGCAGCCGCGCACCCATAGGCAACTCGATCATCAGATCAAGCAAAAGCTCCGCGGCTTTCCCGGCCAGGTGAGCTTATACGCCGTCAACCTCGACACCCACGCGAGCTATGGTCTGCACGCGGACCGTCCCGTCCGCACCGCCAGCACGATCAAGCTGCCCATCATGGTCGAATGCTATTTCTTAGCCGCTGAGGGAAAGCTGAAGTGGAGCGAGCCGATCAAGCTCGTGAAACCCGATATCGTCGGCGGCAGCGGCATCCTTCAGGACCTGACTCCCGGCGACGTCCTTCCGATGCGCGATGTGGTGGATCTGATGATTGTGATGAGCGACAACACGGCGACCAATCTCGTCCTGGATCGAATTGGAGGCGACGCGGTAAATGCGCGTATGGCCGAGCTGGGTCTGCGCCAAACCCGTGTCATGCGAAAAGTGATGGGGGCCAAACCGCAGGGAATTACCAAGGCCGGCGCTAAGCCGAAGAACCGGAAGTGGGGCCTGGGCCGCAGTACGCCGCGCGAGATGGTGGCGATTCTAGAAAAGCTTTACCGTGGCGAGCTGGTGAACAGCGACGCCTCCGAAGCCATGATCGCCACTCTAA
>JBOGMI010000604.1:0-5128 GCA_050746645.1 Bryobacteraceae bacterium
GGTTTCGCGCACCTCCTCTTTCCCGCGATCGAGCAAATCCTTACCCACTTGGGAATTCGCCTGGAGGACGTCGATTGTTTCGCGGCGGCAAGCGGCCCGGGAGCCTTCACCGGCATCCGCATCGGGCTTTCCGCGGTGAAAGGCTTGGCCGAGGCGCTCAGTAAGCGAGCCGCCGGTATTTCGAACCTGCGCGCCATGGCTTCGTATGGCAAATCCGCCCGCCGTGCGGTGGTCGCCGATGCGCGCCGGGGCGAGGTTTTCGCCGCGGTCTACGATGCGCGCGGCACGGCGGTTGCTCCCGAAGTGGTCACAAAACTTTCCGCCTGGCTCGAAACGCTCGATCCGCCGGCCAATGAATTCATTGCACCCGCGAGCTTTCGTCCGCTACTGGGACAGGCGCTTGTGACCGAAGCTCCGCAAAACTTGGCGGCGGCTGTCGCTCTATGCGCTGAGCACGATATGCTAGCGGGTCATTTATCTGATCCCGCCGCGCTCGACGCCAATTATGTCCGCCGCTCCGATGCCGAACTGTTCTGGAAGGACCGTTAATACGGCCGAAACAACGCCTGCCCCTGATTCAGACAGTACCAGCTCAACAGCCCGTTCCCGGCGATCAGGGCGACAAAATAATACGCAATGCCCTGATGCGATTGCGCCGGATAATCGCGTTTCCAGATGCGATAACCGGTCGCGATGGCCACGATCAGGAATAAGAGATCGTGCAAGATCAACCAGAGGACCACACTCGCGGCGGCGACGCCGAAGCGCTCTTGCCGCCCGAAGGCGTTCATAGCCGGCGCGCCGTCGAAAATGAGCACCGGAATCAGGTTCAACAGATTGAGCCAGCCGGCGAACTGCGCCACTGCCAGCCATACTGCCTGATGCGTGGAGAGGAAAATTCCGTAAGCGATTAAGCCGGAAAACAAGCCGAATAGCGGCCCGGCGAGCGAAATCTGCGCCCGTACCCGCGGATCGACGTTGGCGCCGTTCCATTTCACATAAGCGCCGAATCCGGGCAGAAACATAGGAAGCTCGGCGGAAAAGCCGTAGTGCCGGACCATGAAGTAATGCCCCAACTCGTGCAGCAGCACCGAGCCTGCAAACCCCACCGCAAACCACCATCCGAACATCGCCCAATACAAGCCCAGAAAGGCAAAAATACTGATGAGGAACTTGCCTTTGGTGAGAAGCAGCAGCAGGAAGGTCTTGAACTTGATGATCAGCGCAATGACGACGCCGATCGGACCCAGGCGCTTCTTCCAGTCGGTTTTTGGTTTTGGAGCCAGCCGGGCGTTCACATTTTCGATCTCGCGCCGGACCGCCCGGTGCTGGCTCGACTCCGGCGGCAGCAATTGCAGCACGGCCGCCCAGTGTTCGCGCGCCGCTTCGAGGTGGCCCAGCGCCCCCAATTGCCGCGCTCGGGTTGAAAGCTCTTCCAACTCGCGGGCATGTGTCAATCTGCGGCATTTCGGGCACACCAAGTCCCCGGGATGCAGCGTGGTGGCGCAATTGGGGCATTCGGGCGCCGTTGGTGTGAGAGAGGCTGCCAAATTTCAGTGTAAGGGGAATAGACTTGCCTAATCGATGCGGCCAATCGGCAACTTGTGGCATGTAATCTTCCGAGCCTTCACCGTGACGAGCGCCCCATCCTTCAGTTCGGCTGCGAACCGGGAAAATGCGCTGCGAACGATTCTTACGATATCCGCTGCGTGCAATCCCTCCATTCGGATACGAACCGCGGAAGGTCCGCTGATCCCCGAAACTGCCAAAATTGCATGGAAATCCGCATCGAGCGTGACAACGATGGCCCGCATTTCTCGCGCTCTCGCAAGAATTTCATCATCATCAGAATCTGCCATTCCGATTTGACTCACATGAGTACATCCGTACCCGATTTCGCGAAGTCCGGAAACGGCGTCGCATGGTATCCCTTGATCCAACAGCAACCGGAAAACAACTTCCTGGCTCACGCTGCGTCGGTGTTTCTCGCCCCATCTTCCAGATTGGCTGCCGCAAAGGCAAGTGCCTGTGTAATGTCATCCGGTTCCAGATCGGGGTAGTTTCGAAAAAGGTCGTCCCGGTTCGGATAGAGAGCGACTGCTTCTACAACTCGACGCACCGTGAGTCTCATACCCCGGATGCAAGGCTGGCCGTTCATCTGATTCGGATTCCAGGTGATGCGGTCGTAATGCATGTATTTCCCATCGCTCCTTCACCATTCTAGCCGGAATTCCCAGCCGGGTTCGATACCATCGATCCTATACCTTTCATGGCGAAACCAACTTCCCGCAGGGGCTTTTTAAAGACCGCTACGGCTTCCGGCACCGCCGCGCCATTTCTGCTCGCGGCACGATCTATGCACGCAAATCCTCTGAACCTACCCATCGGGCTGCAACTCTATACCGTCGGCAAAGAGATGGACGACGACCCCATCGGCACGCTCAAGCAGGTGGCCGCCATCGGCTACAAGGAGGTGGAGACTTCGCCTCTCGCCAAAACACCCGCTGCTGAATTGCGCAAAGCCTTCGCCGATCTAGGGCTGAAAAATCCGTCCGGTCACTATATGCTGCCCGATCTGATGACCGATCTTCAGGAGAAAGTCGGTCTTGCAAAGCAGTTCGGGCAGGAATACATGGTCGTCACCGTGCCTTGGGTCGCCGACTCTTCCCGTATTAAGACCAATCCCAAGGAAAACCCAATGGGCTTCTTTCTCGCATTGATCCAGAGCTTAACGCTCGACGATTGGAAGTGGAACGCCGAGCAGTTCAACAAAGTCGGCGAGGAGGTTAAGAAAGCGGGCCTGCACCTGGGTTATCACAACCACAACTTCGGTTTTCGCTCCTACGGCAATACGACCGGCTACGACGAATTGATTCGCCTAACGGATCCTGAACTGGTCAAGCTGGAACTCGACTGCGGCTGGATGATCGTCGCCGGCCGCGACCCGGTTGTCTATCTCAAGAAATATCCCGACCGCTACCGGCTACTCCACATCAAGGATTTCCACAAAGGCTTCACGCCGACGACTAAGCTGATGGACCAAGGCCCGGGTGCGCCGGTCCCCACCGAATTGGGACGGGGCGCCATCGACTATCGCCGCATCTTTGCCGCGGTAAAGCCGGGAATGATTCGCGCCTATTACGTTGAGCAGGAGCCGCCGTTCACCGAGATGCCGGCTCTCGAAGCCATCAAAGTGGACTACAAATATCTCAAGAACCTGCATGCCTGAGGAGAATACAGAATGTTGATCCGTTATCTGGGCGCCGGTGTTGCGCTACTTTTTGTCGCTTCGCTAGCCGCCGCTCAGTCGAAAACTCCAGCCAAGAAAGAAAAACCCGGCGCGAGTCTCGGCAACCTCCTCGGCGCGCCCAAGGTCGATCAGGCAGCCGCGGAGCGAGGCCGCAAGATTTTCGTTCCCACCTGCGGTTTCTGCCACGGCAACGACGCTCGCGGCAGAAGCGGTCCCGACCTGGTCCGCTCCACTCTCGTGCTGCACGACAACAAAGGGAACCTGCTCCTTCCTTTTCTTCACCATGGCCGACCGAATCGCGGCATGCCCGCGTTCCCGTCTCTTTCCGATAAGCAGGCCGCCGATATCTCGGCCTTTCTGCACTCGCGCGCCGCGGCGGTTTCCAATCGCTTTGCTTACAAGATTGGCGATGTCGTCACCGGCGACGCGGCCAAAGGCAAGGCTTTCTTCAACGGCGCCGGTCATTGCAATACCTGCCACTCACCCACCGGCGATCTGGCGCATATCGCAAGTAAGTACAATCCCGTCCAATTACAGCGCCGCATGCTGTATCCCGCGCCCAACATGATCGACGTTTTCCTGGGCAAAGCGGTGAAGCCGGCCGCGCCGACTAAAGTTACCGTGCATCTGCCTTCGGGCAAGGAGGTCAGCGGCATCCTCGACCACATCGACGAGTTCTCCGTCTCGCTGCACGATTCTTCCGGCTGGTACCATTCGTACTCGCGCAAAAACGTGAAGGTCGACGTGCAGGACCCGCGCGCCGAGCACGTGAAGCTCCTGCCGAAGTATACCGATGACGACATGCACAACGTTCTTGCCTATCTGGAGACTTTTAAATGAGAATCCGCGCACTTACTCTAGCCTTGCTATTCGCTCCCACGGTTTATTTCGGGCAGCAGGTAACTCCGGAAATGCTGCTGCATCCTCCGGCCAATAGCTGGCCTACTTATAACGGCGATTACTCGGGAAGGCGCTTTAGCTCGCTGAAACAGATTGACGCAAAAAATGTCGCTTCGCTGAAAACGGCCTGGGTGTATCGCGCGAAGAATTATGGCAAGGCCGGCTTCGGGTCTGTCATTAAATCGACTCCTCTCGAAGTCAACGGGGCCCTTTACTTCACTATGCCGGACAACATCTGGGCGGTCGATGCCCGAACCGGCCGCGAAATCTGGCACTATAAATATCCGCCGAACCAAGGAATGCATATCGGCCAGCGCGGAGTCGCCATGTGGGGCAACTGGCTGTATTTTGAGTCTCCCGACTGCAATCTCATTTCTCTCGATGCCAAGGACGGCAAAGTGCGCTGGCAGAAAAAGATTGCCGACGTGAAGCTGGAATACTTTTGCACCATGTCGCCGCTGGTGGTCGGCAATCACATCGTCGCGGGCGTCGGCGGCGATTCGCTTGACAACCCCGGCTATCTCCTTTCGCTCGATCCCGAAACCGGCGCTGTCCAATGGCGCTGGGATACCGAACCGAGCCCCGGCCAGCCCGGCGCCAACACTTGGCCGGACGCTAATGCCCGCAAGCACGGCGGCGGCATGACCTGGATGACGGGCACTTACGACCCCGAGTTACATCTCATTTACTGGGGCATCGGAAATCCGAATCCCGTGCACGACGGCGCCGGACGTAAGGGCGATAATCTGTGGACCTGTTCTATCGTCGCGCTAAACGTCGAGACCGGGAAAATGGCGTGGGGCTATCAGGTTTCTCCGCACGATACGCACGATTGGGATGCGGTGCAAACACCGATATTGTTCGACGCCGTGTTCGATGGGCACAAACGCAGGCTGCTCGCGCAAGCGAGCCGCACCGGCTACTTCTTCGTGCTCGACCGGAGCAACGGGCACCACCTTCTCACGGCGCCGTTTATTC
>JBOGMI010000605.1:0-1353 GCA_050746645.1 Bryobacteraceae bacterium
CCCTTCTTTTGCAGCCATCCGGCGGACCAGCCACCAGCCACACCGCCCAAACCACCCAGAGCGAACGGTATCCAGGAAAGCTCGCCAATCTGCTTCATGGTCATGTGTTCGGCGGTGTAGAGATAACTGGGAAGCCAGTACCAATAGAACTGGATCACCGGCCCAATCAAGCCCCGGCAGAACATGACGGCCCATGCTGAGGAGCGGCGCAGCATTTGCGAGAGCGGCACTTGAGGAACTGCCGTCTGGGCGGACGATCCTTTTCGATCGCGAAAAAAGAACCACCACAGCACGACCCAGATCGCGCCAAGAGAGGCGGGAAAAAGAAACGCTGTCCTGAATCCATAGCGCTGCGCCAGGTAGACAATCATTGGCGGCGCGATCACCGCTCCGATCACAGGGCCGCTATTGAACACTCCGATGGCAAACGTGCGCTCTCTTACTGGGAAGTACTGGGTGGCCACTTTTACGCCGCCGGAATAGTTACCGCACTCGCTGGTTCCCATCCAGAAGCGGCAAAGGCCCAATTTCAAACCACTCCTGACGAATGCCTGGGCGCCCGTTGCAGTCGACCACCACAAAACCGCGAAGCACAAGCCAAGCCGGCAACCCCAGTGATCCATAATCCAGCCCATCGGCAGCTCGCCGGTCATCATTCCGAACTGGAATGCGGCCACGATTCTTCCGTAGGCTTCGTTAGAAAGATGAAATCCCTGTTTAATGAGCGGAGCCAGAACGGAAACCGTCTGACGGTCGATAAAATTGACGACGGTAATGGCCAAGAGAAGCGACAGGATCCACCATCGCGCGGAAGTCATCTTCGACTTCAGCGCTTGGTCTGTCTGCAAGAGCGGATCTTTCATCCTAAGTCGAACTTTTCATGCCACGGGCTCGCAGCCTCGAGAACGCGATTCACCTTGCGGATGTTTTCGGCGCCCTGTGTGGCAAGCCATTTTTCGCAGACCTTCGCACCTTGCTTTACAAATACCGGCACGGCATCCTGCCAGAGCGCCCTGCCGCAAAGGACGCCGTGGAAATGCGCGCCGCTCTCGACCGCCAATTCCAGCGTTTCCACGAAAGCGGCGTTGCTTACGCCCGCCGACAGATATACAAAGGGTATGGATGCAGCGGCAGCCGTTCGGCGAAAATACTCCTGCGCTTCGGTTCCCGAGTAGGCCTGCTCTCCCTGAAACGCTTTGGCGCCTGCTACGAACTGCATTTGCACTGGAACCTCGACCTTCAGAACATCGCCGCCATAACGATCTTTGCCGAACTCTTCGATCGAGCGAATCACGATCTCCGGCTTGCGCTTCGCATACGCAAGGCCGGTCTCGCCGAGCACATCGTAGCCGA
>JBOGMI010000606.1:0-4240 GCA_050746645.1 Bryobacteraceae bacterium
CAATATGCCAAGGCGATTCCAGAGTTGCAATTCGCTGCCACCAAGGCGCCCGCCAACGAATCGGTTTGGGGAGCGCTCGGCATCGCTTATGAGCAGGAAAAGAAATGGTCCGAGGCAAAGTCCGCCTACGAACGCGCGCTGGAGCTTGATCCGAAGAACAACACCATCCGCGACAGCTACGGCTATGTGCTGGCGAAATCCGGCGCGCTTGCAAAGGCGATCATTCAGTTTCAAGAGATTCTAAAGCAAGAGCCGGATAACATTCACGCTCAAGTAAATTTGGGTTTTGCCTACATCGGTGCAGGCCGTTATAAAGATGCAATTACGTATCTCTCGCGCGCCGTCCAAGAGCACCCCGAGGATCCTTCGGCGCACTACAATCTTGCGGCGGCATACAAGCTCACCGATGATTTCCCGCACGCAATCGAGCAGTTCAAGAAGACCATCGAATTGGATCCTTCGCTCGCGGACGCTTATTTCTTGTTGGGCAATACTTACCTCGCCGAAGGAGAGCCGAAGCAAGCGATCGTGCAATTTCGAGCCGCGGTGAAACAGAAGCCCGATTATGTCAACGCCTGGTATCAGCTCGGTATGACTTTGAAGGAGCAGGGTGACAAAAAAGGCGCGATCGATGCAATGCGGCATTCGGTTGCGCTCGACGACAGCGATGCGGGTGCGTTCAACACGCTGGGTTTGCTGCTGCGCCGCACCGGCGACATCGCGGGATCGAAACAGGCTTTCGCGAAGGCCGCCGCGCTGCGCGCCGCCGAGAACGCGCGCAAACAGAAGGAACTGGAGCAAGGGATGGCGAAGGTCCGTGGCGCCTCAAAATAAGTTGCCGGCAACTTGCCCGGCGGTTTCTTTCGCAATGTAAATCAGCTTCGTGCGGTTTGCGTGCGGTTTGCTGGTGCTTACATCCACGATAAACGCATGCTGGCGGACACGCCCGGCAAGCCGCTCCACAGTCTTCTTGTGCTGCGATTTCGCCCGGCAGGCAAATGCTTCGTTGCCCAACCCGTTCACCGGAATCGCCGTGTTTCTGCAGCGCTTGCGGTACTTCCGAATGCCCGTTATCGGCAACGGCCGCACACGTATATGGATGGTCTTGAGAGCGCCGGATTGTTGCAGCGTGAAGCTGCAGGTGTTTTTCGTCGCCGCGGCGGTTACGCTCCCGCCGAGCAGATCGCTCGCCGTCGCCGTGTTCATCCACGGGCAATCGCGCGCCAGGCACGAGGACGCAAAGAGGAGCACGGCTGCCAGGATTCGAATACTCATGCTCGTTTCGCCGGGGTCAGCGGCTCTCCACTCAAAATCTTTCCGCCTTCCTGCAGCACATAGAGCCGGTTCGGCTCCAGATTCTCGAAGCGATCTACCTGTCCGCTGAGCCAGTGCAATTCGACGGAATCGATTTTCTTCGCTTGGTCCAGGCCGAAATGCAGCCGCGGGTCGTTTGCAGAAAAATAGCTGCCGCTGCTACGTGTTTCGTCGAGTTGGCGCAGCGTCTTAGGAGATTTGGGATCGGTCCTGGCGGTCACAATGACGCGCGTACCGAGTCCGCTTCGATTCGATTTCACTCCTACCAGCTTAATCTTTACCCAGTTGCGGTTCAGCTTCGAATCGCAGCGCAGCAACTGCGGAACGTGGTTGATGCAGTTCACCGCGATGTCGATATCGCCGTCGTTGTCGTAATCGCCGAACGCGCAGCCGCGCGCCGGCACTTTTTCCATAATCCCCGGCCCGCCTTTCTCGGTCACGTCCTCGAACCTGCCGTTGCGCAGGTTACGGTAGAGATATTTGTGCTCGGCATAAGTCAGGTCAGTCTTGGCCTGGCTGACCTCCGGATACAGGTGCCCATTCGACATGAGGATGTCGAGCCAGCCGTCGTTATCCATGTCGAAGAAACCGACGCCCCAGCCAAGCAGCCGCGTGTTGATGCCGAGCCCGGCCGGGTAAGTGTGGTCTTCGAAATTATCGTCGCCGATGTTGGTATAGAGCGAATCGGTATCACCGGCAAAATTGGTCTTCACAATATCCGGCTTGCCGTCGCGGTTGTAATCGCCAATGCTCACGCCCATGCCTGCCTGAGGCTCGCCATTGGGCGATAGCGCGGCGCCCGCCTGAATGGCAATGTCCTTAAATGTGCCATTCTTCTGGTTGTAGTAAAGCGTTGCCGTGCTGGAATCGTTGGCGACGTAAATATCCGTCCAGCCGTCGCCGTCGAAATCCGCAGTCGCCACGCTCAGCCCATACACGCCCGCGGTATTCCAAATCCCCGCCTTTTCACTCACGTCGGTAAACGTCCCATTGCCGTTATTGCGGTAGAGAATATTCTTGCCGCCCTTCAGTCCCGGCGGTCCGCACGCAACCAACAAGCCTTTATACGTGCAAGGTCCGGCCTTGGGCAAAGGCGCGGTTTTGAGATCGAAATCGACGTAATTGGCGACGAACAGGTCGAGATGGCCGTCGCGGTCGTAATCGAGGAAGGTGCATCCGGTGTTCCAGCGCGGATGGGAAGTATGCTGGATCAATCCCGCTTCTTTACTAACGTCCGTGAACTTACCGTTTCCGCGATTGCGGTAAAGAGCGTTTTGCCCGTAGTAAGTGACAAACAGGTCGTCGTAGCCGTCGTTATCATAATCGCCGACGCAGCATGCCTGTCCCCAGCCGGTGCGATGTTCGAGGCCGGAACCCATGGTCACGTCTGTAAACGTGCCGTCCCGGTTGTTCTTGAAGAGGCGGCAATGAGGCGCATCTCCGTGCGGAAAGCCTGCGAGGCGCCAGCCATTGACCAGGAAAACGTCGATCCAGCCGTCTTGATCGTAATCGTAGAAGGCCAGGCCGCAGCCGGTTGTCTCCAACAGATACTTGTTGCGGTGTACGCCGCCGTAAATGGTCTCGACAGCCAGATTCGCTTCTTTCACAACATCTACAAATGAGATGCCGAGCGCCGTGCCCGCGATAGGCGACTTCGGGCCTTCTTTGGGTGCGGCTCTGGCCTGGGCGTGATAGGCTTGGTGGCCGCCGAGTTTCTGCGGCTCCGCCATTGCGAGCAGGTCCGCAAAAGGCAGCACCAAGGCGCTGCGGCTCAACGAGCGAATGAAATGCCGTCGGTTCGCATTCATGGTAAAACTCCGTAACTAACGATTATCTATGCCAGCCATTTCTTTGTGAAGGTGCCAGGGAACGCTCTCGATAGAAAGCTCCGGATGCAGGCGGAGATAATCGAGCGCATAACTCGGCGCTTGCGGATCGACCTGCTTGGTGGCAAACAGAGCGGCTTGTATGGCGGCTTGCTTTTTCATACCAAGGCGCCGGTCGATTACGGAAAGATTGTAGTGCGCCGCTAGCGAGTCGGGATCGATTGCCTGCAACAACTCGAATTGCTTGTGCGCGCCCGTGTATTGGTGGAGCTGGTAATAATAAATGCCCAGCTCGCGCCGGGCGTCGCGCGACTGCGGGTATTGGGCAATTACCTTTTGCAGGTCGGCGAATTCGGCGTCTTCGTGTCCTTCGCGCCGATCGAGAAGAGCGAGATAGTAGAGCGCCCTTGCATCGCCCGGCTTGAGCGCGAGCGCCTTTTCCAGGTCCGGCCGCGCCAGCGGATACCTCTCCCATTTGAGATAAGTGAGGGCAACGTTAATATAGCCGTCCGCGTATTTCGGGCGCAGCCTGACGACATGCTGAAACGCGTTGAGCGCGTCCGCATACTGAAGCTGGTAAAGATATGCGATGCCGATGTTATTCCAGCGCATCCATTCCGGATCGTTGGGGTCGGGCGGCTGTGCGGCGTTCTTTCCGATATTGATTATGCGCGTTTGGGATGCCAGCACCACAATCGGATACGCCGGATGTTTCGGGCCAAGGACGTGGTTGATATAGCTCTGCCGGTAATGGCGGTAATTCACGCGTGCGGTCATCGTCAGAGGATTTTTCGCGCCAGCAGGAATATGAAATTCGTAGCGCACGAGATCCGAACGGCCGGATTGAATCGTGTTGTCGTAGGCAACCGAGTGAATCGTCCAGACTTCGTGATCGTCGACGAATTCGCCTTTGCTGTCCACCGGGCTGTTGGTGTAGGTGTGCGCGCGGGCATCCACGGTTTCGTCGGGATTGAGAAAGCCGCTGTGATCGATCACCTTTCCGTCCGCGTCCTTCACTTCGAATTCGACCCAAGTCTGGTAGAGATCGCGCACTTCGGGAACGAGCGAATGGCCGATGTTCTTGTTCTGAATCACCACCC
>JBOGMI010000607.1:0-5031 GCA_050746645.1 Bryobacteraceae bacterium
GAGGAAGCAACGCCGCTCGGAATCGTGCCTGGAAATACCATCTGCAGGATTTCAGCGACGAGGTGGCCATGGAGATTGTTGTTGGTCACTATCCGCCGGGGACGAGCAAGTGGAACAAGATCGAGCACCGGATGTTTTCCTTCATCAGCATGAACTGGAAAGGAGAGCCGCTAGTCAGCTTCGAGACCGTGGTCAACATGATCAGCGCCACCAAAACAAACCAGGGCTTGCGCATCAAAGCGGTTCTGGACCGAAGAAACTACGAAACCGGAGTGAAGATCAGCAAGGAACAGATGAAGGCGCTTAACCTTCAGCCGCACCAGCAGAACCCGGAGTGGAACTATTCGTTCCTTCCTCGTGCCAGTCGATTAAAACACTCTTAATGGTAAACGTTATTGTGCGGTAACCCCTTAGGTAATCCCAATACGGCGTCGTCGCCATAACTGCCTCCATACTCTCCTCGTCGAGATTGCTTCCCTTGACGGGCATAGGAATAACAGATCGTCTTAGTTTTTCCATGAAACACTTGCGATAGTACGAATAGCGCCACCGTTCCTGGTTAAGCATCATTTGGGTAAATAGCAAAGTAGGCAGCCTCATTGAAAACCGTGGGGTTGCTACCGCGACGTCATCCTTAGCTGCAAACACATATGGGTGGTACTTAGTAGTCAGTGGCCGCCCGTTCAAGGCAATCGTCAGACAATCTCTATGGACGTACTCAGCGGGCGCGTCGACATGGGCGACAACACCGTGATCTTCATCCCCGCACGACACTAGCGGGATGCTTCCACACGGCAGGTCCGACTTGGTATGGTACTCGCCAGATTTTAGATCAAATATCTCGCCGAGAGTTTGAGGACGAAAACGAAGTGTTGGTATCGTTGCTGCGTTATTTGAACGCTGTGGGGGCAACAGTTCTGAGACTCGAAAGGCTATTTCGTTTGGATTGCCGCGGGATAGAGAGTCCCTGAAATCGATCCTTGGTTGCTTGTCGATACCATGTGAATCGCCAGCCATGCGCGCGGTTCAGATATGCTGCAATATGC
This sequence comes from Bryobacteraceae bacterium, assembly GCA_050746645.1. Lineage (GTDB taxonomy): Bacteria > Acidobacteriota > Terriglobia > Bryobacterales > Bryobacteraceae > Bog-105. Next base: position 1,047 of record JBOGMI010000607.1, read on the forward strand.
GCCAGTTGCCCGGTGGTCAGCGGTTGGCGAGGTTCAAGCACAAGAAGGCCGTTACCGCTGCGTCCGCATGCGACAAATGGCGGGGTCTGGATGCGAGCGCCACACGATTCAGGAGTACGCGAAAAAGCATTAACAACGATACCTGTGAAGCAAAACACTGTGTCGGTGGTTAGCGGCTCTACGAAGCCCACCACGCCGTTGCTGTCACTTGCGTTGGATACATATGCAACCGGACCCGACTCATACTCACTGAACAGCCCCGACGAAGCCCGATGCACTTCGAACAAATCGTCAACGCGCCCCAGCGAATTCATCGGCCTTGCCCTCCCTACGGAATTTCACCAGATACGATACGGTCTCTCGTGCGATGTCGTCAACAGCTTCTCTAAGTTCAGCAGTTGTGGGCGTGCGCCCATCGAGATACGCCTCGGGAATCAACTCTAACAGCGGGTCCGAGAAATCGATGGGTGCCGTCTTACAGAATTCCGGCTCATTCACTGCCAGCGTTCCAGGCGCAGCGACGAACGCGCGCAGATTCGGCAATAGCATGTCAAGATGATTTGGCTCAGGCCGTGGCGGGTCAAAATCCGTGGCTGGCAATCGTCGACTCTTTACGACGAGATGCCCGTCATGACTGACGCGAGCCCAAAAGACAGGCTGCGTCTTTGGGTGCGGATATCCCTTCTTCACGACTATCGCGAGAACCTGTTTATTGGCGGCTGGAATAAACAATCGCTCCGGCAGACTAATCACAGCCAACAGCGTGTTTTGGGCTAGGAGATCATCCTTTCTCCACACGTACTCGTCGCCTTCGCGAAACATCGCGCCGAGCGGAAGCAGACTAAACAGAATCCCGCTTCCATCAACCATTGAGGATAGGGCCGCAGAGACAAATCGATACTCCTGATCCGTGCTACCGCGCAGGGCGAAAGGGGGATTCATCAATACTCGCGTTACGGCTTCTGTTCCAGAAGCAGGGGGTGTGTCTGAAAATATCGCCGTTGGATGATGGTTGACCGTGTGACTCGTCAAGTGCGTGCTGAAGCAATTTCCTTCGACGATGTTGTTCTTCCCGTCTCCGCGAAAGATCATGTTGACAATTGCGAGCATTGCCACGGCTGATTCTTGCTCGATACCAAACAAGCCATGTTCCTTGAATGTCTCTAGTTGGCTTGCGGTTGCCGTTCGCCGAACATGATCGAACGCTGCCACCAAAAAACCGCCCGTTCCGCATGCTACGTCAAGCACCACGTCTTTATAAGAAACACCTATCGCCTCAACGGCAAATCGTGTAACGTGCCGGGGAGTCAGAACAATTCCGATCTCTTTAGCTCCATTGCCGTATTTCAGGAACACTTCGTAAAATTGCCCTAGCACGTCCGTGCGCGAGTTCATGGCCGAGCGGATGTTCAGTTTAAGCAATTCCTGAATTGTCAGAATGAGCGCTGATTTATACTTCACGTGATTGGTTGTATTAGTCGGCGCTATGATCTTCACGAACTCGAAAAAATCCGGCTTCCCATTCTCTTTCAGTTTTGCTTTGCTGCGAGCATTAATTTCACCAATCAGGACCGGCAGGGACGTATCTAGATTCGGTGGCTCGTCGAGAACCGAAAGCAAAAGAGCAGCCATTGTTTTCGCACGGTCATTCTTGTTGATCCCGCCAATGTGCAGATAGGCATTGATTCGCTCTGCTGCCTTCAGGAAGAGATATTGCGGCGGCGCATAATCATGTATGTCGGACGTGTTGTTTTCGATCAGGAACTTCACTGATTCGGGAGACAGCAAACCAGTTGCCTCTTGGCCGTTGATCGTGACGGGAATCCATTTGCCGTCAATCCGAATCTTCGTCTTGATGAGGTAGCCAGAGGATTCATTTCCAGCAACGCCGGACGCGAAGATTGCGCGGAGAGCGCCTGGCGTTTCGTTGATCTTCTTGGCGTAGTCGTCAATGGCTTCGTCAATTGCCTTGGAGAGTTCCTTCCGTGTTGACTTCGCCTCTATCACCCAAAGGAACTTCTCAGAAACCTTAACGATATTTTCCGGCCGCATGGTGCCCAGGGCCTGTTTGATTCCCGGGTGCGACAGGCATTGATTCTGCGTCCATACATGGCCGCCGGTTCCCAAGCTTGGATTCTTGACGATCCACTTCAGGTCGCGCAGATCCTGCCGAATGAAATCGTACGCTTCGACCTCGGTATGGGTCGCTGCTGGATAAGGCGATGATGCGGTCGAGGTGATGGTCTGAGGCTTCCGGCTGGAGCCAGTAACCTGGCGCTTGTTTTTACGCTTCGGCATTTATCACTTGCCGCCCGATGGCAGCAGCACTCCTGCGGCACGAAGCGCAGCTTGTCGGAGCCATGCAGATAGATCCAGCCCGTCTCGTGCCGCTGCGTCAATTAGTGCCTGTTTGTGCTCCGCAGGAATACGCATTCGTACAACATCGTTCTTGAGTGGCTTCGGAGTTGGATGCGCCTGCTTCCTCCTGCCTTTTGCCATAAAACTACATTGTAGCCACAATGGGGTCTCGGGTCAATAGCACAATGTTGCTTGACACAATGGCACTTGTGGAGCGGCAATGTAGCTACATAATAGGAAGGGACAACCCAAATGGACGCACGCGAACAAAAAGGATTAGAGATTGCCGCTACCGTGAAATTGAAACAAAAAGGGGGCGTCTGGTCCGTTCCTTGCCAGGGTGACAAAGGTGGCGCGTACCGAGTCGATCTTAAGGGCGACGAGCCCACCTGTTCCTGCCCTGACCATGAGACGCGACGCGTAAAGTGCAAGCATATTCACGCCGTCGAATACAGCATCCGTCGCGAGACTCTCACGCTTTGTATGGGCTGGCAATAGGGAAGTCGGAAGGAAGACGGATAGGCGCTCTGCCAATATGTTTGGAGACAGCCCAATGCCGCTTAAAGAAGTAAAGAAGAGCATATTCAGTGTCATCGAAGGAGTGTTCCCACCCGAGCATGGGGTCGCTTACGCTCCCTGCTCCGTTTCAGCACTTTACCCGATTTAGGTCGCTTCCTGTGCGGCTCTGCGCGATCGGCGAGAGTTCGAGATTATGGCTGCTTCAGTTTCCAAAGGATCTGGCGCAGGATGCCAAGCCAGGTTTCGGCGTCGGCGGCGGGGAGCGGCAGTCTGCGCACCAGGCGCCGGATTTTCAGTTCTGTTGAGGCCGAAGTGCGCTCTTCGACGTAACCGGAGCGCGCCAGCGCTTCGAAGAGCAAGCCGGTGAGGCGCTCGTATTCTTCGGCCGCTGCGCGTTCGGGCGGTGAGAAGCGTTGGGATGCGGTCGATTCTTCCCGGCGCATTTCGTACATACAGATGGCGACCGCCTGGCCGAGGTTCATCGAGCCGTGCTCGGCGCGCGTGGGAATGCGCAGAAGTGAATGGCAGTGGCTGAGGTCATCGTTCGAAAGACCAAATTTTTCGCAGCCAAATACCAGGGCGGCATTGGAGGACGCAAGCTGTTCCTTTAAGATGCTCGCGCCCGCTTCCAAGCGATGCAGTGGAACGTGCAGATTGCGATGACCAACGGCGGTCGTGCCCATAACGAGCGTGCAATCGCAGACCGCAGCAGCAAGGTTCTCGAAAACTTCGGCTTGTTCGAGGATGTAGCGCGAGCCTACGGCTGAGCGCGCTTCGCGAAAGGCAACGTCGTAGGGGGTGACCAGCCGTAGCGAGGTGAACCCGAAATTGCTCATCGCGCGGGCGGCCGCGCCGATGTTCACCGGATTGCGCGGCGAGACCAGAACGATTCGCAGCCCCAGACCGCTCCCTTTGGTCGCGGCTCTGTTGGCGGCGCTGTCAGAGCCCATTCATTATTCCAGATAGGTGTACCCTTGCAGGCCCTCTTCGTAGGACTTCAACAGCCGCCCGGCTTCCCCGTATCCGATGCGCTGCTCGCGCACGGCGATCTCGACATCGCGGCGGAACTGGTCAATCAAAGTCTGGGAATTGTACTGGACGTAATCGA
>JBOGMI010000608.1:0-6673 GCA_050746645.1 Bryobacteraceae bacterium
TCGCGGCTCACGCTGATGGTCAGATCGCGCCTTTCTTTTGTATTCGCCGCGTTGCTGAACAGCAATACCGGCACACCTTTTTGAGGACTGTACGCGATCATGCTGCCCTCGCAAATTGCGTCGGGCAAATCGTGGGCAACGAAGGTTGACTTCCAGTGAGCCGCGCCGTCGTTGCTGATCGAGAGAATGCGGGCGTGCGATTTGCCGCTTTGATCGCGGCTGTTCATCACCACGGAGCCGTTAGCGCCTTGAGCCACGGTGCTTTCGTTGCTGCCGGGCCAATCGACGGTGGCGCCGAGATGCCAGGTGCGGCCGTGATCGTCGCTGAAAAATGTATGTGCTTCTGAAGTGGAAGGCGGACCGCCGGTGGTGTGATTCGCGGCAACGACGATGCGGCCCGCGTGCGGTCCTTGGGTCAACTGAAGCGCGTGCCCCGGACCCACGGCATAGCCGCGCCAGGAAGGCAGCTTGACGCTCGCGGTTATGTCCACCGGCGCCGACCAGGTGGCGCCATCGTCCACACTGGTCCGGTACCAAGTGCGCCGCGTGCCCTGCCCGCGATCAATGGCGCTTTCCGGCGCGTCGCCCGTATTGTAGAAAAGAAAAACACGCCCTCGCGGATACCTAGGATCGAGGGTATCCACCACCGGGCTTGGATTGCCGGTTTGCGGGTGGCCATTGCTCGCCACCACGTGCAGCGCGCTCCAGGTTTTGCCCGCGTCTTTGCTGGTACGCAGCAAAATCCGCACATTGCCAAAATCGGCGCAGCTCTTGCGGCGCCCTTCGGCAAATGCCAGCAGCGTGCCGTCGGGAGTTTGGACGATTGCCGGGATACGGAAACACCGATAACTTTCCGTCCCGTTTGCGAAGACGGACACAGGTCCCGCGGAGGCGTTCATACACATGGAGACAGCAACGATTAGGAGCGCAAAAAGAGAACGCCGCATTATATTTCCAAATTTACATTGGCCCTTCGGGATTTTCTTAAGCCAATTTAGTGGAGAACCGGCCGCCGTGCGGGCGACGTTATCGCTATGGACGAAAGGCGCAGGCAGATTCTGGCCACTCTGGCGCAGATGGACAAGCAGTTTGGCAACGGCTCGGTGCTGATGCTGGGCTCGCGGGCGGCGCTGCCGGTGGAGGTGATTACCACCGGTTCGATCGGCATCGACCATGCGCTCGGGGCAGGCGGGTTTCCGCGTGGCCGCGTGGTTGAGATTTTCGGTCCCGAATCCTCCGGCAAGACCACGCTCGCGCTGCACGTGATCGCCGAAGCACAGCGAGCGGGCGGTGCTGCGGCCTTCATCGATGCCGAACACGCACTCGATGCAACCTATGCAAACCGCCTGGGCGTGGACACGGAAAACCTGATCGTCTCGCAGCCGGATTTTGGCGAGCAGGCGCTGGAAATCGCGCAAGCTTTGGTGCGGTCGCAGGCGCTCGACGTAATCGTGATCGATTCGGTCGCCGCGCTAACGCCCAAAGCCGAGATAGAAGGCGAAATGGGCGACAGCCACATGGGCCTGCAGGCGCGTATGATGTCGCAAGCCCTGCGCAAGTTGACGGCCTCGGTTTCGCGCGCGAACACTTGTCTTATCTTCATTAATCAGTTGCGCGAAAAAATCGGCGTGATGTTCGGCAATCCCGAAACCACCACCGGCGGGCGGGCGCTGAAATTTTACTCTTCGGTGCGCGTGGAGGTGAGGCGGACGACCGCTATTAAGGACGGCGATACCGTGATCGGCAACCGCGCCAAAGTCAAAATCGTGAAGAACAAAGTGGCGGCGCCTTTCCGCAGTGTCGAATTGGACATTCTCTATGACCACGGCATCTCGCGCGAAGGCGACCTTCTCGATTTAGGCGTGGCTCACGGCCTGATCGAGAAAAGCGGGTCCTGGCACAGCTACAAAGGCGAGCGCATCGGGCAGGGGCGGGAAAACACGCGGCAAACACTGCGGGACCGGCCCGAACTCTACCGGGCGATCGATGCCGGCCTGCGCGAGGCGCTCGGAATCGGCGCTTCGGGCCAAGCACGGCGGGCTTCTGCCGGAGACTGAACCGATCTGCACACCGTACACGCCTGCGGGGTTTGGTGAAAAACATGTCCGCCCAAGGTCGCTTACGCTTCCGGCTCAGAATGGAGGGCCGCTTCGACAGACCGGCGGGGCATTGAGTCGGCTGCGCCTGCGGCTCATGCGATCCGTCATCCGAGGGCCGGATAAAAAAAGCGGCGCGTTCACTTGGGCCGATTCGTTTGCCCTCGCTCTGGAACGCGCCGCTCGCGTGACGACTCCGCGCGAAAAGAACTGAAAACTACAGCGCTCGCCGCCTTCCGGTCAGCAGGCTGATCAGGAACAGAATGATGAATATGACGAAGCAGACCTTCGCGACTGTGGCAGCGGTGGCCGCCAAGCCGCCGAAGCCCAAGATAGCGGCGATGATCGCGATGACCAGGAATATCCAGGTGTACCAAAGCATATCTGTTTCGTCCTCCTACGCGGCAACTGTATAGCAGTTCTATCGCCATAGTTTTGCCTGCCGGTAAGTCGCGCAACTGTAAATACATACCGTGCCGGAACCCAGGCCGGCGCGGAGGAACAATTTGCGCGCCGCGGCAAGAAATGCAGCCTCCAGCAGGTCCAAGCGCCAAATTCTTCTTACGTTGCGCTACAACAGAAGTGGCATGCACTACCGCAAACTCGGCACTACGGAAGCCGAGATCAGTGAGATCGGTTTCGGCGCCTGGGGAATCGGCGGCAAACAATGGCAGGGCGGCAGAGACGACGAGTCGGTGCGCGCTCTCAAGCGCAGCTTCCAGTTGGGCGTCAACTTCGTGGATACCGCCCTCGCCTATGGCGACGGCCACAGCGAGCGGCTGGTGGGCGAGGTGGTCGGCAACGCATTCCACCGTATTTACATCGCCACGAAGATCCCGCCTAAAAACGGCCTCTGGCCGGCCACGCCCTCCATGCCCATCTCCGAGGTGTTCCCTTACCGGCATATCGTGGAATCGACCGAGCAAAGTCTGCGGAATCTCGGCGTCGAGCAGATTTACCTGCAGCAGTTCCACGTCTGGACCGACGCCTGGACTCAGACCGAGGAGTGGCGCCGCGCGGTGGAAGACCTGGTCGCCACCGGCAAGGTCCGCTATTTCGGCATTTCCATTACCGAGCACGATCCGGATTCCGCTCTGGAAGCGATCAAGACCGGCGTGATCACGGCGGTGCAGGTCATTTACAACATCTTTGACCAGAGCGCCGAGCGGAATCTTTTCCCGCTTTGCGAAAAGATGCATGTCGGCGTGATCGCACGTGTACCGCTCGACGAGGGCGGCCTCACCGGCACGATTACAGAAAACACTCAGTTCGAACCGGGCGAGTTTCGCGAGGCTTATTTCCGGGGCGATCGGAAGAAGCAAGTCGTCGAGCACATCGCGGCGCTCGAACGGGATCTGGCGGGCATTCCGGGAACGCTTCCGCAGATTGCCCTCCGCTTCTGCCTTTCGAATCACGCGATCAGCACCGTCATCCCCGGCATGCGCCGGGTGAGCTCTGTGGAGAGTAATTGCAACGCGGCCGCGGGCGGAATGCTCGAGCCGCGCACGCGCCGGATTCTGCAACGCCACGCCTGGGAGCGGAATTTCTATGAAGAATAAGACATGCGCATTGCGATCTTCTCCGACATTCACGACAATCTATGGAATCTCGCCCCGGCCGTTCGCGCGGTAGCCGGCGCGGACTCACTGATCTGCTGCGGCGATCTGTGCTCGCCGTTCGTAATCGACGAACTGGGGAAGTTCGATAAAGACGTACACATCGTCTTCGGGAACAACGATGCGGATCTGTATCGAATCACCGCAAAGGCGATGAAGACGAGCCGCATTCGGGTTCATGGAGAGCTGTTCCAGGCCGATTTCGACGGCCGCCGCTTCGCTGTGAATCATTTCGATTATCTCGCCCGGCCGATGGCCAAATCGGGCGATTACGAGGTGGTCTGCTTCGGGCATAACCACGAACTCGAGATCGGGCGGGAGGCGGGATGCCTGCTGATCAATCCCGGGCCGATCATGGGCGCGAAGTTTTCGAGCGGCGTCTGGGAGGATGTGACGCCCAGCTTCGCGGTGTACGACACGGCGGCCCGTCGAGCGACGGCATTCGGAATCGAGGCCGGAACCGTGCGGGAGCTGCCCCCTCGCTCACGCTCGGGGTTCTGAAGCCGCAACAGAACCGCGACTGTTAAGGAGCGGCGCGATGCTCGAAATCGCGTTCCATCAGTTCGGCCGCGCCACCTGCTCGCGCAGCCAGGCAAAGTAGCTTTCCGCACCGGCGCTGAGAGAAAACGCGACAATCTCCGGCACTTCATAACTGTGCAAAGCGGCAATGCAGTCGCGCAGCTCAGCGAAGCGCCACTGGGCGGTCTTGATGAGCAGCAGCACCTCGCGCGCGGTTTCGATCTTGCCCTGCCAGCGGTAAATGCTTTCCACCTCGGGCAGCACGTTCACACACGCGGCGAGGCGCGCCTCGACCACTGCGCGCGCAATCCGGGCCGCTTCCTCACGGCTGGCGCAAGCGCAGCAAACAATGATTGCATCGTTGGTCAAATATTTGTTCCTATCCTCTGGATCTTCCCGCAAAACAAGTTTATAAACATAAGTAGGGCTTCATTCAGGTGCCACGATCATTTCTTCGCCCACTCGCCATTGTGGCGGCTTTCGCCGGGTTGGCGGCTTACGCCACAATTATGCTGCGCGGCCCGCACGGGCTGAGCGTGCTTGAGCAGAAGCGCCAGCAGATTCACGCGCTCGAAGAGCAGAACGCGAATCTCGCGCGCGATATCCAAGCGAAAAAGGAGCGCATTCAACGCCTCAAGAGCGATCCGGCAACTCAGGAACTCGTCATCCGCAAGCGCCTGCACAAAGAGCGGCCGGGCGAGACCGAGTTCATTTTGCCGAAGAACGCCGCTGCTCAGCCCAAATAGCCGGGCCGCTTACTGCTACTCTTAATACTGCGACACAAGCCGCGCCAGGTCGCTCATGCTTCCGGCTCGGTTTCAGGTTCAACACATGCATATTGTCTGGATTATTGTCATCACGTGCGCCATCCTGCAGACCTCCGTCTTCACGACCACGATTTTTTTACACCGAACGGTGACTCACCGAGGCCTGCGCCTGCACCCGGCGGTCGTGACGCTGATGCACCTGGAACTGCTGCTGTTCACGGCCGTGGTACCGCGCGAGTGGGCGGCGGTGCACAGAAAGCACCATCATCATTCGGACGAAATTGGCGATCCGCACAGCCCGCGCGTGCTCGGCCTGTGGACGGTTCTGTTCGGCAACTATTTCCTCTACCGAAAGGAAGCCTCGAATCCGGCGACCATCAACAAGTACACACCCGACTACCAGCCCGATCCGATTGACCGGCTGCCGATGTGGGTGCAAAAATACGGGATTTTCATTGGTCTGGCCATTTTCATCCTTCTGTTCGGATGGGCTTGGGGACTGGCGGCCTGGGCCTTCCACATCGTGGCCTATGTGCTGCTGAACTCCTCCATCAACAGCCTTTGCCACATGATGGGGTACCGCAATTACGATAACCTGGCGACGAACATCACAATCATCGCGCTGCTGACCGGCGGCGAAGGGCTGCACAATAATCACCACGAATTTCCGACTTCGGCGCGCTTTGCCATGCGCAACCATGAGATCGACCTGGCGTGGCCGATCATCCGGCTGCTCGAGCGCTGCGGCTTGGCGGAGGCGGACCGGGTGCCGATCGCGAAAGCGGCATAAGCCGATCTGGGCGCTTACGCTTCCGGCTCCGATTCAAAGCTGGATGCGCGAAAAAAGATAAGTGCCGGCCGCCAGCGCGATGGCGCTGAGCACGAAAAGCAGCGCCAAGTCCGTAGCCAACCCGAAATGCGCCACGCCGGCAAACGCGCTGCGCAGGCCGTCTACGCCGTAGGAGAGCGGATCGATGATCGCGAGGAAGTTCAATATTTTAGGCAAGCCCATCAGCGGAAACAGAGCGCCCGAGAGAAAGAAGATGGGCATGACGAGAAAATTCATCACGAGCTGAAATCCCTGGAAATCCGACATCACTGAGGCAATCGCCGTGCCGAAGGCGGTGAACATCAGCGAAATCAGCACCATGAAGAGAATCGCGAGCGGAATCTGTGCGGGGTTCGCGATGCGGAATCCGGCCAGCAGGCAGATGACGAACACGATAAGCCCCTGGATGAAGGCTGTCGTCGCACCGCCGAGCGTGCGGCCGATCATGATTGTCAGGCGCGGCACCGGCGCCACCAGAATCTCTTTCATGAACCCGAACTGGCGGTCCCAGATCAGCTCGATGCCGGAAAAGATGGCCGCGAACAGAATGGTCATGCCGATGACGCCCGGCGCGAGGAACTGAAGGTAATCGCCATGCCCGGCTTGGCGGAACACCGGCCCGAATCCGAACCCAAGAGCCAGGAGAAATAGCAGCGGCTGTCCGAGCGAGCCGATCACGCGCCCGCGCGAGCGCCAGTAACGCTTCAGTTGCCGCAGCCACAGGATGTAAATGACGTTCATCTATTTCCGTTGCCACATTTTGACGAACGTGCGCATCTGATCGAGCGAATTGGCGCCTTCGTCGCGAATCGAGGAGCCAGTTAGCTTTAAAAACGCTTCCTCCAA
>JBOGMI010000609.1:0-2202 GCA_050746645.1 Bryobacteraceae bacterium
GTTTTCCGCTTCGCTGCGGGACGGCAGCCGGCAGACATGTGATGCTGAAAATTCAGCCCTGCGGGTTACGAACATGGCCATTTTCTTGGATGTCCGTGTCCGGACATCGGATACTTTAATTTAACCCGCTGGTGCAGCAGACGATCGCCTTTCGTCGTCTGCCGCGTTTTCAGAATCCCGACCGTCAGGGAGGGGCGCAGCCGTTCCCCTCGCTCACGCGCAGGGTTCCGCTCGCTCGCTCTGCGGGATAATGAGAGAGTACCGTGAAGATCAACAACGCTCTCCGAGCGATCCTGGTCACCCTGACGCTCGTATTTATTGGCGTCATCACGCTGAGCTTGCGCGACACCTACGCCAAGGTCGGCGACCGCGCGCCGGCTTTCTCCATCGTCACCAACCAGGGCCAGAAGATCACGCCCACTTCGTTCGGCGGCAAAGTACTGGTATTGAATTTTTGGGCTACCTGGTGCCCGCCATGCCGTCAGGAGCTTCCCTCGCTCAGCCAATTCCAGCGCGAATTCGCCAAGTCCGGCGTGGTGGTGGTCGGCATCAGTATCGATAAGAGCGCGCAAAAGTACAAGAATTTCTTGAACCGCATTCCGGTTTCGTTTGCGACCGCGCGCGATCCAAGCGCTGACATCAGCGCCAAATACGGCACCTTCCAGTACCCGGAAAGCTACGTCATCAAGAACGGCATCGTGGTGCGCAAGTTCGTCGGCGAGGTGGACTGGACCAACGCCAATGTTACCCAGTTCGTGCGCGGCCTGCTGACCGGCGCCTGAGATGCCGCTTCCGCACAAGGCTCTCGGACAACTGGAGAAACTTCTCGGCAGAAAAGCAGTTCTGTCCTCCGCGGCCGATTTGAAGCTCTATGAATACGACGGCGGCGTGGATAAATCGCTGCCGGACGCGGTTGTCTTTCCGCGCAGCACGGAAGACGTGGCGGCGGTTCTCCGCCTCGCTTGCGAGCACAATCTTCCGATCGCCGGACGCGGCTCCGGAACCGGCCTGAGCGGCGGAGCCATTGCGCGAGCGGGCGGCATTCTCATCTCCTTCGCCCGCATGAACCGCATTCTGGAGATCGACATCCCGAACGAGCGGGCGGTGGTTCAGCCCGGCGTGGTCAATCTGGACATAACGCTCGCGGTGCAGCCGTTCGGATATTTTTATGCACCGGATCCTTCCAGCCAGCGCGCTTGCACCATCGGCGGCAATGTTGCGGAAAACGCCGGCGGCCCGCACACGCTCGCTTACGGCGTGACGACGAACCATGTCACCGCGCTCGAAGCCGTGCTACCGGACGGAACGATTATCGAACTCGGCGGCAAAGAGCCGGATGTGCCCGGCTACGATCTGCTGGGCCTGCTCACCGGTTCGGAAGGCACGATGGCGCTGACTACCAAAATCGCGATCCGGCTCATGCGCCGTCCGGAAGCGGTGAAGACCATGCTCGCCATTTACAACACGACCGACGAGGCGGGCGATACGGTCGGCGAAATCACCGCGGCCGGCATTGTTCCCGCCGCCATCGAAATGCTGGACGGACCCATGCTGCGCATGGTCGAAGCCGCGACGCACGCGGGATATCCGATGGATGCCGCCGCGGTCCTGCTGATCGAGATGGAAGGCTTGTCCGAAGCGGTAGAGGAGCAAGCCGCGCGGATCGCCGGAATCTGCAACCGTTGCGGTGCGCGCCAGGTGCGCGTGGCGCAATCCGAGGCCGAACGCAATTTGCTCTGGAAGGGCCGGAAAAACGCTTTCGGCGCCATTGGGCGCGTGAGCCCTACCTATTATGTTCAGGACGGCGTGGTGCCACGAACCCAGATCGCGCGCACTTTGCGGGTGATCGAAGAAATCGGCCGCAAGTACGACATCCCTATCAGCAACGTGTTTCATGCCGGCGACGGCAACATGCATCCGATCCTGCCGTTCGATCCGCGAAAGCCGGGCGACCTGGAGCGCGCGCAAAAAGCCGGCGAAGAGATTCTCGACTTTTGCATTTCCGTGGGCGGCTCCATCACCGGCGAGCACGGTATCGGCATGGAAAAAATGGAGCTGATGGCCCATCTCTTTACCGACGACACGCTCGACCTGATCCGCCGCTTCAAGAATTTATTCGATCCCTCCTGTCGCCTGAACCCCGGCAAGGTGCTGCCGACCGGCAAAGGCTGCCTCGAAATCCGCCAGCGGCCGGAGCTGGTG
>JBOGMI010000610.1:0-2053 GCA_050746645.1 Bryobacteraceae bacterium
ACTTCGCCTTGCTGCATCTGATAGATCAGTCATAGAGTAGTAGAAGTTCGCGGAACAGAAAGCAGATGAACAGACGCACATTTCTGAACTCGGCCGTTGGGCTCGGGACCCTGGTCGAAATGTACAGAGGCGTAGAGGGAGCGACTCTCAGCCACCCAGCCGTCGTTCCGGAAGAGAGGCGCCTCGCTTGGGGCACGAATGCCGTGGTTCTGAAGTCACCTTGGAGCCGTTTGCCATCCATTGACGATGTTCTCGCGGATCGGGACCATACGATTGCCCTGGAGCACTTCTATCGCGCCGGTGGCGACAATCGCCCGGCGGCGTCCACCGAATGCCGGATCGCTTATAGCCGGCAGGCGCTCTTCGTAGCGTTTCGCTGCAAGGAAAACGACATGAGTTTCCCTGTGGGCACGCTGAAGGCGGACTGGTATTCGCTGGCCGGTCTGCCCTCCGGCTCCGATTCCTGGCCTCCTTTCCCAGACGAAGTGGATCTGTTGATCCAGCCCGACACGGGCAAGCAGTCCTATTATCAATTCGCCGTGACCCCGGACGGCTCGAAATTTGCCTGCGAGCGGCTGTTCAGTTCCGGCGCACAGCATGTCGCGGACCAAGCTGCCAGCGCCACACTCCACGTCAAAAGAGTGGATGCATTCGAAACCAGCATAGTTAAAAGTCCAGATGAGTGGCTGGTTTTCTTCCAAATACCTTGGAAAACTCTGGGCGGAAGAGCGCAATCGTTGTTTGGGTTTCTGCCCATGCGGACGCGCTGGCGCGACGGCGAGTTCACGACTCCGGTGGCAATCGATTTTTACGAATCCCTGCCGATCGATCTCTTGATTGAAACCCACCTTTCGGGCGAAGCAAAACTCAACGATGCTCAGACAAGTTTGTGCCGATTGCCGTCCGGCATCGCCCGCTGGCAGAGGCCGGCATTGCTGTCGCATCCGGATCACGAAACGCTCCAGCAAATTTGGCAGATGCAGAAATCGTTGAGCACGCCGACAGGCAGCGACAACCTCGCACAGCGCCTCTACCTTATGCAGCGCTGGCTGGATCTGCTGGAACTGGAAGGATTCACCTTCCTGCCGAACAACAGCGCAGACGTAAAGGAGAAAATGACGCCGGCTATTTTGCGCCAGCGGGTCAACGCCGCGTTGAGAGAAAACGATCCCGGCGAGGCATGCCGGTTGCTGGATGGCTATGCTGCCAAGTTGGACGCCGCCTCGAGAGCCTGGTTCGCCGACGGCTCGCCCGGCGACATCCTAAAAGACGAATGGAAGCCAGTCACAAGAATCGCTCACTCGCAACTGAAAGACGGAAAGATATTGCTGATGCAGTGTATAGCCGGACGCCATGCGATCGATTTGCACTTGGCTCTGCCATCGACCGGAGGCGCAAGAGTTTTTACCAGCGAGCAGGGCTACATCAAGCCCTCCGACCTGTTGCCATTAAAGATTGCCGAGACGCAAGAGGCATATTCTGTTTCGAGCGCAGACGGCTCCGTTGTCATTCATAAGAACCCATTTGCAATTTCCTTTCAAAATAGCGCGGGAGACGAAGTCACGAAAATCGATGCGGGCAGCCTCGCATTCCGGTTCGGATCCGACGACAAGGTGCTTGCCGTGGATTACAAGAATCAGCTACTCCCGAAAGAAGTCATTTATGGATTCGGAGAAAAATACGATCACTTCGATAAACGTGGGACGGTCTTAACGCTTTGGGGAACCGACGACTGGACCGGTAACGGAATGGGGCTGAGAAACACAACCTACAAACCGATACCTGTCTTCCACAGTTCCAGGGGCTATATGGTTTTCGACAATTCTTCCTACCGGCTGCGCGCCGACGTTGGCAAAGCCAACCCTCAGCAGTATAGGCTTACACAGCAAGGCCCGATCTTCGATTATTACTTTTGGATCGGCCCGCCGGAAAAAGCATTGCAGTCCTACACGGCTCTCACCGGCCGGCCGATCCTTCCACCCAAGTGGGCGTTCGGAGAATGGATGGGCAGAGGCGGCGAGGCTTGGCGCAGCGGCCCGTTGCACAATGCCGT
>JBOGMI010000611.1:0-1642 GCA_050746645.1 Bryobacteraceae bacterium
AGCAAAGCCAATTTCGGCTAACTGGCGTGCTTTCTTGCGTTTCTGAAGCTCGGTGGAGGCGCGCTGGTAGGCGCGGTCCTGGGCGGCGTGGTAGCGAACGTAGCATTCGAGCTCGCGAGGGTCGAGGCTGACCGGGATGCCGCCGTTTTTGGCCTCCTCCGGAGTTTTCGGCTCGAGCGCAAAGCAGTGGTTCTGCATGCGCAGGGCGCGCTTGGCGAGCCAGGTATGTTCGGCCATCTTGACGACCAGCTCGATTTCGGCCTGGCCGACGGGCTGTTCGTCTTCCATGAGCTGGTTGAGGAAGGCGTCGAAGTTTTCCTGCTTTTCGACTTCTTTGAGGACGCGGAATTTGGCGCAGAGGCCGTGTTTGGCGCCGTTTTGCGCGACTATGGCCTTAGTCTCAGCAGATTTCGGACCACAAGATTTTTTTGAGTTGCGGCGATTGGCCGCGATTTGTTTGGCAGTTGCCATGGTGTTGTGTCCAGTTGGATGCGGGGCCTGGGGGGACAGGCTGCTCTGTCCACGCGCAAAAACCGCTTGGGACAGAGGAGCCAGTCCCCAATTTCTGCATTGAGTGTGCGGGGCGGGCGTGCGGGGTGAGAGGGTGCGAACCTGTAAGGTGCTGGATCTAAAGGCAAAGAAATTTGAAAAACATGTGACTCAAGGCCGGAGCTACGATCGGGCGTTGGGCTTTTCGAACGACATGATTCGATTTCGCTTCAGCTGTCCTATTGGTCCAGTTTCCAAAGGATCTGGCGCAATATGCCGGTCCAGGTCTCAGCGTCGGAGGCGGGGATCGACAGTCGGCGCACGAGACGGCGGATTTTCAGTTCCGCCGACGCCGAAGTGCGCTCTTCGACGTAACCGGAGCGCGCCAGCGCTTCGAAGAGCAAACCGGTGATGCGCTCGTACTCTTCGGCCGGCGCGCGTTCGGGCGGCGCGAAGCGCTTGGATGCAGCCGATGCGTCGCGCTGCATTTCATAGAGACAGATGGCGACCGCTTGGCCGAGGTTCATCGAGCCGTGCTCGGCGCGGGTGGGAATGCGCAGGAGCGAATGGCAATGGCTCAAATCATCGTTCGAGAGCCCGAACTTTTCGCAGCCAAATACCAGGGCGGCATTGGAGGACGCAAGCTGTTCCTTTAAGATGCTCGCGCCCGCTTCCAAGCGATGCAGCGGAATGTGCAGATTGCGATGACCAACGGCGGTCGTGCCCATAACGAGGGTGCAATCGCAGACCGCGGCAGCAAGGTTCTCGAAAACTTCGGCTTGTTCGAGGATGTAGCGCGAACCCACGGCCGAGCGGGCTTCGCGAAAAGCAACGTCGTAGGGCGTGACCAGCCGTAGCGAGGTGAAGCCGAAATTGCTCATCGCGCGGGCGGCCGCGCCTATGTTCAGCGGATTGCGCGGCGAGACCAGAACGATTCGCAGCCCCAGACCGCTCCCTTTGGTCGCGGCTCTGTTGGCGGCGCTGTCAGAGCCCATTCATTATTCCAGGTATGTGTACCCTTGCAGCCCCTCTTCGTAGGACTTCAACAGCCGCCCGGCTTCCCCGTATCCGATGCGCTGCTCGCGCACGGCGATCTCGACATCGCGGCGGAACTGGTCAATCAAAGTCTGGGAATTGTACTGGACGTAATCGA
>JBOGMI010000612.1:0-3734 GCA_050746645.1 Bryobacteraceae bacterium
ATCGGCGAGGTGGCAGAGCAGCCGGCGGGAACGGTTTTGGGAGTGACAGGATATGGCGGATCGCGCGTGATCGACATGCTGGTGGGCGATCCGCTGCCGAGGATTTGTTAGCGATGTCTAGTACGGCGGTGAATCTTACGCATTACGTCGAAGAAGCCTTCGCGGCACGCAATGCGCTGTTAGAGAAATTCTTTGCGCAGGAAGCGGGCCGGCTTGCGGAAGCCTGCCGCGAGATGTCGGAGCGCTTTCTGAAAGGCGGGCGGCTGCTGGCGTTCGGCAAGGGGCCGTATGCGACCGATGCTCAGCACGTTTCGGTGGAGTTCGTGCATCCGGTGATCGTCGGCAAGCGAGCGCTTCCGGCGCTCGACGTGTCTCATTTGTTTCGGCCCTGGCTCGAAGCAACGCTGCAACCCGAAGATATGCTGATGGGATTCGGTCCGCCGGAAGGCGATGCCGAAATTCAGGAGGCGCTTAGGGAAGCTGCCGCGCGCGGCGCGATGACGTTTGCGCTTCCCGGCGATGCGGGTTCCTATGCTCTGCGCAGCCCGCCAACCGATCCGTTCATGCATCAGGAACTGGTCGAGATTCTATATCACACGCTCTGGGAAACCGTGCATGTCTTCTTCGAGCATCGCGAGCTGGGGCAGGATGCCGGAGAGGCCAGTTTTCTATATCCGTTTTTGGGCGGGGAGAAGCAGGACACCAAAGGCATTGTGGACGAGGTGGCGGATTCGATCCGGATGAAAGTGCGGGAAGACGCGAAACTGCGGGAGCAGGTGGCGCAGGAAGAGGCGGACCGCATGGTGAGCGCGGCGGCGGCGATCGAGGAGCGCGTGCGCCGCGGCGGGAAGCTGATTCTTTTCGGAAACGGCGGTTCGGCGACAGATGCAAACGATTGGGCGATTGATTGCTTTTTTCCGCCTTCCGGCTACGCTCCCATTCCGGCGGTTTCGCTGTCGGTCGAACCGGCGAACATCACAGCGTTGGCAAACGACGTGGGCGTCGAGGTCATATTCTTGCGTCAACTGATCGCCCAGGCGCGACCGGACGATGTGGCGGTCGGTATTTCCACGAGCGGCGGGTCGAAGAACGTGATTGCGGCATTGGAGGAGGCGCGCAAACGGGGGATGCTGACGGTAGGGCTGCTCGGATACGACGGCGGCGAAATTGTGCGCCGGGGCCTGGTCGATCATGCGTTGGTCGTGCGTTCCGACTACATTCCGCGCATTCAGGAGGTGCAGGCTTCGATGTATCACACGATTCGGGATTTAATGGAGAAGACGAGGCATGCCGGCGGTTGAGCTTTTCGGGACCGCGAGTTGTCCGTTCACCGAAGAACTGCGCGAGTGGCTCGAATGGAAGCGGCGCGAGTTCACCGAATACGACGTCGAAGCCGATGCGGAGGCTTGGAAACGGATGCAAGCGCTGACCGGCGGCGAGCACACGGTGCCAGTGCTGGTGGAGGACGGGAAAGTGGTGCAGATCGGGTGGAACGGACGGGGATGCGTGGTGACACCTTGCTATCACAAAATGTGATGCCTTCATACCTGTCCTTGATCTGATGTCTGCGCGGCTCATTCGCGTCCGCGGGGTGGTGCAAGGCGTGGGATTCCGGCCGTTTGTTTACCGGCTGGCGCACGCGCATCAGCTCCGCGGGTGGGTGCTGAATGGGGAGAGCGGGGTTGCGATTCACGCCGAGGGCGGCGAGGCGGCGCTGGAGGCGTTTGTCCGCGGCTTGACTGCCGATTGCCCGCCGGCGGCCGAAATCGAATCGGTCGAAATTCGGGAAAGCGAGCCGGAAGGGTTCGCCGAATTTTCGATTCGGGAGAGCGAGCGCTCCGGTCCGCCTACGGTTCGGATTTCGCCCGATCTGCCGGTTTGCGCCGCGTGCCTTGCGGAGTTATTCGATCCGGCAGACCCGAGATATCTTTACCCGTACATCAATTGCACCGATTGCGGCCCACGATTTACGGTGGTTGAAAGCCTGCCGTACGATCGCACGCGCACCACCATGCGGCACTGGCCGATGGATGCGCTTTGCGATGGGCAGTACCAAGATCCGCTGGATCGCCGGTTTCATGCGCAGCCGGTTGCCTGCCCAGAGTGCGGTCCGCATTACCGGCTGGAGTCTCCCGAAGGCATTGTCGAAGGCGACCAAGCGAGCATCGAGGCAGCGTCGGAGCGGCTTCGGGCGGGGCAGATTGTTGCGGTCAAAGGAATCGGCGGCTATCACCTGAGCTGTGATGCCTCGAACGAGGACGCGGTGCGAGCGCTGCGCGAGCGGAAGTTTCGCAAGGAAAAACCGTTCGCCGTGATGGCGGCGAATATCGAAACCGCCCGCCGTCTGGCCGATTTTTCGCCGGCTGCGGAGAAGCTCTTATGCGCGGCCGCGCGGCCGATTGTGCTGGCGCCGGTCAATCGGCTATTTCCCGGAGTAGCGCCAGAAACTCGCGAATTGGGAGTCATGCTGCCCTACGCGCCGCTGCATCATTTACTGTTTGCGGCAGGCTCGCCGGAGGTCCTCGTGATGACCAGCGCCAACCGGTCGAGCGAGCCGATCGTCTATAAGAACAAACGTGTCCGCTCCCAATTAGGAGGGATTGCGGATGCGCTTTTAATCGGCGAGCGACCTATCGCGCGGCGGGTAGACGATTCGGTGGCACGGGCGGGCGTTTTCGGCCCCGCGATTCTGCGCCGTTCGCGTGGGTATGCGCCGGGAGCGGTGGCGACGCTTCCAGCCGCGCGGCCGGTGTTGGCCGCGGGAGCCGACCTGAAGAATACGATCACGCTGGTGGTCCATGGGCAGGCATTTGTGAGCCAGCACATCGGCGATTTGGAGCACTATGAAGCATTCGAAGCTTTCCGGGAGACGATTCGGGATTTTCTTGAGATGTGGCGCGTGGATGAGGGAGATTTATCCGTCGTTCACGATCTCCATCCCGAGTACGCTTCGACGCTGCACGCGCTGGAATTGCCGGCGCGAGAGAGAGTTGCGGTGCAGCATCACCGGGCACACGTCGCGTCCGTTCTGGCGGAGCGGCAGGCGTGGGACCGGCGTGCGGTGGGAGTCAGTTTCGACGGGACGGGATTTGGCGACGATGGAACGATTTGGGGCGGCGAGTTTTTCGTTGGATGGCAGCGGATGCTTCACCTGAGGACGGCTTCGCTGCCGGGCGGCGATGCCGCCGCGCGCTTTCCGGTGCAATGCGCGGCCGGTTTTCTGAGCCAGATCGATGGCCTTCCGAATCTGCTCGGAGCGCCCTTCCACTTCCCTGCCCGCTATTTGGCTTCACAGCGACTGATCCAAAAACAGGTTCGGACGTTCGAGACCTCATCGATGGGCCGATTGTTCGACACCGCGGCCGCGCTGCTTGGCTTTACGCGCGAGATTACGTTCGAGGGGCAGGCCGCGATTTGGCTGGAACAACTGGCACGGACCGCGCCGCCCTGCGCCGCTTATCCGTTTCCCGTCGCAAAAGAAACGCTGGATTATGAGCCACTGCTCAGTGCCTTCATGGACGACCGAATTCGCGGGCGAGAGCGAAATGAAATCGCGCGCTCGTTTCATGCGGCGATTGCGCAAGGTTTGTGGCAGGCGGCCGAACAGCTTTGCGAAAGCAACTCGATCGACCTGGTGGTCTTGTCGGGCGGCGTGTTTCAAAACGAGTTACTGCTGTCTGAGATCCGATCGCGCACCGACGCGAGCAGTATCGAAATTTGGACAAACACCGCCG
>JBOGMI010000613.1:0-4557 GCA_050746645.1 Bryobacteraceae bacterium
GCGCCCAATTCTTACCGCGCACACGAGATCATGGGCGATTCTCTAACCGCGCAAGGGCTGCCTGAAAAAGCAATTCAGGAATACCGGACGGTCTTGCGGTTGAAACCGGATCTGCCTGGCATTCACGAGGCGATCGGAAACGCTCTGCTGGGAACCGGGAAGACCGCCGAGGCGCTCCGGGAGTTCCGAGCCGAATTGAAGATTCAGCCGCGATCGGCGAGCGTGCGGGCGAGCATTGGGAAAGAGTTGCTTCTGCTAGGACAAGACCAAGAGGCCGGAAAAATGCTGGCGAGCGCGTTGAAAATGAACCGGCCGCCGCCGGAGACTTACCGCCTGCTTGGTAAACTCGCTCTGCGGCGCAAGCAGTATCGTTCCGCGGTGGACGCCCTCAATCGCTATCTCTCGGCCGCGAAGGGCGATTCCCGCGGATATTATCTTCTTGCCGGCGCCTATCGCGGCTTGGGCGACAAGGAGCAGATGCGCCATGCGCTTGCCTTATATGAAAAGACCTCCCGGGATGCCAAGGCGCGGAGCCGGGCCCAGCAAGAACTTGAAAAATGAGGCTTTGTCTCTAGGCGCTTTGCCCTTACGATAGAACGATGGACCGGAAATCGATCAATGAGCATAGATAAGCGGGAACCGGCAAAAGGCGTTCCGGTTCGGAAGCACGGCACCATCAACAGCCACGTGGCCAAGAGCACGATTGTCGGCGCTCTCGGCGGGCTGCTGTTCGGCTTCGATACGGCCGTGATCTCCGGCACGACCCATCAATTAACCGTTCAATATCATCTCTCGCCGGCATTGCTGGGCGTTACGGTTGCGGCCGCCTTGTTCGGCACCGTAATCGCGGCGCTTACAGCGGGCATTCCCGGGCAAAAGTTCGGGCGGCGCGACAGTTTGCGCGTGATGGCGGTCCTTTACGTGGTGTCGGCGCTGGGCTGCGCGTTTGCCTGGAATTGGCCGGCGCTCATCGCGTTCCGCTTCATTGGCGGCCTGGGAATAGGCGGATCGTCGGTTTTGGGGCCGATGTATATCGCCGAAATCTCGCCGCCGAATTGGCGCGGCCGGCTGGTCGGCTTCTTTCAGGTGAATATCGTCGTCGGCATTTTGCTGGCCTACGCTTCGAATTTTGCGATCGGCGCCCAGCATTTCGGCGCCACCGAATGGCGTTGGATGTTCGGTGTGTCGGGGATTCCGGCTATCTGCTTCCTGGCCTCGCTCTTCTTTATTCCGCGCAGCCCACGCTGGCTGGTGATGCAGCGGAATTTGGGGGAAGCGACTGACGTGCTGCACAAAATTGGCGTTCCGGACGTGAAGCAAGATCTAGATGAAATCGTCGCTTCGGTCCATCTGGAACGGCAGCAGACCACCGAGGCGGCCAGCGAGCGCGTCTTCTCCAAGAAGTACCGCATTCCGGTCCTGGTCGCCCTCACGGTGGGCACGTTCTGCCAGCTCTCCGGCATCAACGCCGTTCTTTACTATTTGAACGACATTTTTCGTCTGGCCGGAGCGACGGCCATTTCGGCGGATATGCAAGCGGTGATGGTGGGGGCGACAAACCTGGTCGCGACCTTAATTGCGATGGCGGTGATCGACCACTTCGGCCGCAAGAAGCTGCTGCTCACCGGAACGGTGGGCCTGGTGTTCTGCCTGGGGGCGATCTCCGCGCTCTTCTTTTCCGGCGCCCATTTGGACTGGCTGGTCTGGCTGTTGATGCTCTACATCGCCTTTTTTGCCATCTCGCAAGGCGCGGTGGTCTGGATCTACCCGGGCGAGGTTTTTCCCAATCGGCTGCGAGCCAAAGGACAGAGCATGGGCAGTTCCGGCCACTGGATCATGAACACCGTCATCTCGCTGGTATTTCCGATCATGGCGGCCTCCTCCGGATCCGTTCCGTTTATGTTTTTCGGCGCCATGATGGTGATCGATTTCTTCCTGGTCCTTTTCTACTATCCCGAGATGAAAGGTATTTCTCTCGAGGAGGCGCAACATAAGTTGGGGGTTGACTAAATGTTGGGTAAAGGTCCCCGTTTTACCCTCTGAAGGAACACTATGAAGCCACTTTTTTCTCTTTTGTTTTTGACTTCCGCTTTTGGGCTGGCGGTGCAGGCGCAAATGCCCTCCTGGCAGCCGAAAGTTGACATCCAGCAGACATACACGCCGCATCGCGCTTCCAGCGCGGACCCGACCGGCGGAAATGCCGATATGCGCAGAATCGCTCCGGGCGCGACACTCACCGTGCTGAACGTGGACGGGCCGGGAACCATCGCCCATATCTGGTTCACCATTGCCGACCGCGAGCCGTATCATCTCAAAAAGCTCGTGCTGCGCATGTATTGGGACGGCGAAACCAATCCCAGCGTCGAAGCCCCCATCGGCGATTTCTTCGGTCTGGGTCTGGGCTACTATCATCGCTGGCAGTCGGAGCCTCTGTCGGTAGGCAGCGATAAGAGCCTGAACTGCTTCTTTCCCATGCCCTTCCGTCATCATGCACGGATAACAGTAACGAACGAAGGAAAAGACCGCGTCGATGCGTTCTATTACAACATCGATTACCGCACTTACTCTCATCCGCTGCCGAAGAACACCATTTACTTTCATGCCGAATATCATCAGGCGCAGCCCAACCATGGCTTGGCCAACAACTGGAAAAATAACGGCGACGTGAACGGCATGAAAAATCTGTACGGCAAGAATAACTACGTCTGGATGGAGGCGAAAGGCCACGGTCAGTATGTGGGAGTTACTATGTCGGTGCTGCAAAACCAGGATTTTTGGTGGGGCGAGGGCGACGATATGTTCTTCATCGACGGATCCAAAAAGCCGGTAATC
The DNA here is from genome assembly GCA_050746645.1 of Bryobacteraceae bacterium. Taxonomy (GTDB): domain Bacteria; phylum Acidobacteriota; class Terriglobia; order Bryobacterales; family Bryobacteraceae; genus Bog-105. The sequence continues at coordinate 2,833 of JBOGMI010000613.1, forward strand.
GCCGGAACCGGCTCGGAGGACTATTTCCTCGGCGCCTGGGATTTCGGCGGCAAGCCGTTTTCGTATCAGCTTTACGGAGCTCCGATTGTCGGCAAGGAACTGGCGGGCGGCCGGTCCAGCGTTTATCGCTTCCATCTTGCTCAGCCCATCGTATTTATGAAATCGATCAAGGCGACCATCGAGCACGGCCATGCCAACGCGCGTTCGGACAACTTCTATTCGGTCGCATATTGGTATCAGTCGGAGCCGCACCAGCCGTTTCCGCCGCTGCCTCCGGTACAGGACAGGCTGCCGCAGTTGGAGCCGACCGGCGGCCCTGGGAACGCGGGAACACATTAGCTCAAGCCGGCTTCGCCACGCTGCTCCCAACAGAACCCCGACCGTTAGGGAGGGGTTTCGGTCCGGGCCTATCATCGAAATGTGAAGGGCGCAGTCCTGGAAACGCCTGGCGAAATCTCGACTCATCCGCTTAAAATTGCGGATGCCGAAAAGCCATTACTTGCGTCGGGCCAAGTCTTGCTACGCGTGAAGGCGTGTGGCGTGTGCCGGACGGACTTGCACATCGCCGAAGGCGAACTGGCGCCAAAGCATGAGCGATTGATTCCCGGACATCAGATTGTCGGCGAGATCGTCGAAGGCGCAACACAGGAACTGCCGCTCGGCATGCGGGTCGGCGTTTCGTGGCTGGGCGGCGTGGATGGCACGTGTCCCTATTGCGCCCGTGGGATGGAAAATCTCTGCGACGCGCCTACCTTCACCGGCTACGACGTGAACGGCGGGTATGCGGAATATGCCGCCGCACGCGCCGATTTTGCGTTTCCGCTGCCCGCCGGCCTCGACGACCTCCACGCCGCGCCGTTGCTGTGCGCCGGCATCATCGGTTTCCGCAGCCTGCGCGTGGCGGGCGTTGAACACGGCGATCGCGTAGGATTGTTCGGCTTTGGCGCATCCGCGCATCAGGCGATTTCGGTGCTGCAGGCATGGAACTGCAAGGTCTATGTTTCGACGCGCGGTGAATCGCACCGGCGGCTTGCCCAAGCGCTCGGAGCAACCTGGGTCGGCAGCGAGCAGGAAAAACCTCCGGTTCCGCTCGACCGTGCCATTACGTTTGCGCCTAGCGGAGACGTGGTCGTGGCGGCGCTTTCCTGTTTGCGCAAAGGCGGCGTGGTGGCGATCAACGCGATCCATCTCGATCGCATGCCGCAGTTCGACTACGACCGGCTGCTGTGGGGCGAGCGGCAACTGCGCAGCGTGGCCAACATGACACGCGCCGATGCTCGCGACTTCCTCCAGACCGCGGCAAATATCGGACTGCGGCCGAAAGCAACCGCCTTTCCGCTCGATGAAGCCAACCAAGCGCTGGCCCAGGTGAAGAGCGACCGCATCGACGGCGCCGCGGTGCTGGTGCCGTAGATCTTCTGCGGATTGGTTACTTCGAAACCGCGACTGCCGGCTCTGCGAACGGCTGGGGCGCGGATTCTCCCAGTAAACCGGCGCGGAGAGCCATCAGGCTCTGCAACCCGGTCAGGATCTGCTCGATCTGCACCTCGATTTTCCAGGTGTTATCGCCGGTCGGGCTACAAACCACCACTTCACCGAGAAACATCGCGTCGTTATATTCCACGCTGAGGGCCGTGGATGCCGCGATTCGCTCGTCGGCTTCCAGGACGAGCCGTCGGCGGTCGGCTTCCTGCACGGCGCATAAAACGGTACGTCGGGATCCGC
>JBOGMI010000614.1:0-8702 GCA_050746645.1 Bryobacteraceae bacterium
CGAATCTCGAAGTCGGCATCTGCGGCGAGCATGGCGGCGAGCCGAGCTCGGTGGCGTTCTGCTATCGCATCGGCATGAATTACGTCTCGTGCTCGCCATATCGTGTCCCGATCGCACGGCTGGCGGCGGCTCAGGCGGCACTGGCGAGCGGAACCCTCAAAGCCGAAGCGCAGCGCACCGCGTAGCGGTGCCGAAAAGCTGAAACGGCGCGCAGGCGGTAACGAACTCAATGCGCCGCGGCGAACACCGCGTGCATCTCCGCCGCATTCGCGTGGCCGTGCAACGCCAGTTCGCAGCCGAGCAGCACCAGCATCGACAGGACGCCGATGCGCAGCGGGCGCTGAGCGAGCCTGCCGGAGAGAAAAGATCCGACAAACGCGCCGCAAAGGCCGCCGATCACGAGCTTCACCAGAAGCGTAGGGTCGAAATTCCCTGCCCCGAGTTGGATGGCGCTGCCCCCAACCGCCAGCGCCAGCCCGAAACTCAAATCCGTGCCCACAACTTCGGACGCCGAAAGCGGCGTCAATCCCAAGAGCAGCAGCGACCCCAGCGCTCCGGCGCCGGCCGAAGAGAATCCCACTTCCACCCCGATCGGCAGCGCGAACCAAGGCAACAGGCGTGAGCGGTCGTTGTTGGACGGCTGCGGCTTGGGATGAAAAATGCGGAATAGATTGAATCCGCCGGTCGCCACAATCAGCACGCCCAGCGCCATGTAAAGGTAAGGCCGATAGGCGTCGCTCTTCAAATGATCAAGCAGAAAACCGCCGGCCACAACCCCCGGAATGCCGCCTGCCAGCAGAAACTTCAGAGTGCGCCAGTTGATCTGCCGCCGGATCGCGTAGGCGGGGATCGACGCAATCTTCACAATGGCGCCATAGGTGAGCGCGGTGCCCACCGCAACAGCGGGCGAGACGCCGAACAGGATGATGAGCAAGGGCGTGGTCAAGCTGCCCGAACCCACCCCGGTGAGCGCGATGGCAAGAGCGATTACGAAACCGAGAAGAACCTCCACCCTAGCGCGCCTCGACGATATGAATACCGCACTCGAGCTTGCGCCCGGCCCAGCGGCCCGAGCGCGCATTACCGGGATCGGAAGGCAATGCGGTGCACGGCTGGCATCCGATGCTCGTGTAGCCCTCGCCATAAAGCGAAAGCAGCGGAATCGCGTGCCCGCGCGCGAATCCCCAGACTTCTTGGTCGCTCCAATCCGCTAGCGGGCTGACTTTCAAAAGCGCTTTGCCGGTCGGCAATGGGAACCGCTCGTTCACCGCAAGATTGGCCCGCGTCGGAGATTGCACGCGCCGCAAGCCGGTGAACCAGACATCGTAATTCTCCAGCGCCGCAAACAACGGCTGCACCTTGCGCATCTTGCAGCATTGGTCCGGCTGCGAACGATAAAGCACGCCGAACTGCGTTTCCTGCTCCGCGACGGTTTGCTTCGGAATAACATTGACGAGGTTCAAGTTATACCGTTCGGTCATCTCATCGCGGTACTTATAGACTTCCGGAAAATGATAGCCGGTCTCGAGGAAGAGGACCGGAATCCGGGGCCGCAACTCACGAGTTAAGTGCAGCACGACCATATCTTCGGCTTGAAAGCTGCACGTAATGCAAGGCGCATCGCTGTTTTCAAGAGCGGTTGCTACCGCACGGCGGGCTTCGAGTGACTTACTTGGTTCAGGCATGTTGCTTACTTAAGTCCGCGCAGGAGCCGCTCCAGTGCTTCCCTGGTTTCCAGATCTTCAATGATTCCCGAACCGGGGCCTGTCGCGGAAGGAAGCGAGATCGTCAGCTCGCCACCCTGGATTCGCCAGGAGAGCCCTCGGGCGCGTTTGCTGCTTTCGAGCGACGCCGCACCAGAGATCATGCCCGCCGCTACTGTCGCGTTCGTCACCGGATCGACCAGAATGAAACTGCCGGTCGCGCGGTTCTCGCGGTACGGATCGAACGTCAGCGCCCGCGCCGTTTCCACATGTACCAGCGCGATCTCGTTCATCTGAATGGAAGTGGCGGGTTCGTGTTCGAGCGAGTTGATGTTAATGCGATACGGGATCTCTTTGATCTCCGCCCATTCCTGGCGCGCCGCATGCTTGATCCGGTAGCGCTTGTGTAATTGCGCCGGAGTTTCGTTGAGCCAGACCAGCGTCGCTTCGATCGTGCTTGCAATCTCGGGCGCGTCGCCGGCTGCGGCGATCAGGTCGCCGCGAATGATATCGATTTCGTCGGCGAGCGTGAGCGTGACCGATTGGCCGGCTTCGGCGGAATCGATCTCGCCATCGAAGGTGACGATGGAAGCAATCGTGCTTCTGCGCCCAGAAGGATAAATAGCGATCGAGTCCCCAACTGCGACCTGGCCTCTGGCGACGGTTCCGGCATAGCCGCGAAATTCGTGGTTCGGCCGGACCACACGCTGCACCGGAAAGCGGAACGAGCCGCGCTGCGCTAAGTTGCCCCCCGGGACGCTTTCGAGATATTCGAGCAAGCTCGGCCCGCGAAACCAAGGCATGTTCTCGCTGCTTTCGACGACATTGTCGCCGACGAGCGCGCTGATCGGCACAAAGTAAGTTTCAATCCAGGGAAACTGCGCCAGAAACTCGCGAAAGTCACGCTCGATTTCGACAAAAACCTCCTGCTTGTAATCCACTAAGTCCATCTTGTTGACTGCAATGGCAAGATGCGGAATGCCGAGCAAGGCTGCGATATAAGCATGCCGGCGCGATTGCGGCAGCAGGCCCTTGCGCGCATCCGCCAGAATAATCGCAAGCTCGGCGGTGGATGCGCCCGTGACCATGTTGCGCGTATACTGCTCGTGGCCGGGCGTGTCGGCGATGATGAATTTTCGCCGCGGCGTGGTGAAATAGCGATACGCGACATCGATCGTGATGCCCTGCTCCCGCTCGGCGCGCAGCCCGTCGGTGAGCAGCGAAAAATCGATCGTGCCCGCGTTGCGTCCGGCGGACGCCTTGGTCACCGATTCGAGCTGGTCTTCATACACGTTGCGCGAATCCACCAGCAGCCGGCCGATCAGCGTCGATTTGCCGTCGTCCACGCTGCCGGCGGTGGTAAACCGCAGCAGGTCCTTCGCTTCGTCCTGCTTCAAAAATTCCTCGAAGCTCTCGATTTCGGGCATCACCGCCGCGGCACTCATCAAAAATACCCCTCCTGCTTTTTGATCTCCATGGAACCGTCCTGGTCGAAATCGATGATGCGGTTCTGCCGCTCGGAACGCCGCAAACCAACCAGCTCTTCAATGATTTTCGGCACCGTATCGGCATCCGACCGGATCGCGCCCGTACACGGGCTGCACCCGAGCGAACGCATGCGGCATTTCACCATTTCCGGCTTCTCGCCCGGAAGCATGGGAATAAACGGCTGCTCCAGAGAGATCAGCGAATCGCCGCGCACCAGCATCGACCGCTCCTTGGCCAAATACAGCGGCACCACCGGAATATTTTCCAGGTGGATGTAATGCCAAATATCCAGCTCCGTCCAGTTCGACAGCGGAAACACACGCAGACTTTCGCCCGCATGAATACGCGTGTTATACAGGTTCCACAGCTCCGGGCGCTGATTGCGCGGGTCCCACTGTCCGCGCATGTCGCGAAAGGAGAAAATGCGCTCTTTCGCGCGTGACCGCTCTTCGTCCCGCCGCGCTCCGCCGATCGCCGCGTCGAATCCGCCGGTCCGCAGCGCATCCAGCAGCGCCTGCGTTTTCAGCGCGCCGCAGCAGCGTTGCGTTCCCCACTCAAACGGCATCGCGCCGTCCTTAAGCGCCTGCCCATTCGTGTGTACGATCAGCCGCACGCCCACTTCCGCGCAATACCGGTCGCGAAATTCGATCATTTCGCGGAATTTATAGCTGGTATCGATGTGCAGCAGCGGAAACGGGATCGGGCTCGGATGGAAAGCCTTTTGCGCCAGCCGCAGCAGCACCGACGAGTCCTTCCCGATCGAATAGAGAAGCACCGGCCGCTGGCACTCGGCAGTAACTTCCCGAAAGATATGAATGCTCTCCGCTTCGAGCTGTCGCAAGTGAGTCAAGGTACTCACAGGCTTTAGGGTACCACATAGGCCCCAATCTCGATAGAGAATATCGGATTCGTTCCCCCGAAATCGGTAACCCTCTGTCTTTATCTATTTTACGCGGGAATATGCAGGATGAAGAACGACCGAGGCGGCAGATGCCGATTGGGGCGGAGTTTATCCCTGACCGGAGCGCGGTTCATTTCCGGCTTTGGGCACCCAAAGCGGGCACGGTCGAGGTTTGCGCCGAGAACCGCCGAGAAATGGTGGCGCTTCGCCGGGAATCCGATGGCTATTTTTCCGGCTTTGCGCAAGGGCTGGGTACCGGAACCCGATACAAGTATCGGCTTGACGGCGACGGCCCGTTTCCCGATCCGGCGTCCCGTTTTCAGCCGGCCGGACCGCACGGCTTTTCCGAAGTGATCGACCCAACCGCGTTCGCCTGGACCGATCGCGCCTGGCGCGGCGCCTCTCTTCCCGGACAAGTGATTTACGAGATACACTTGGGAACCTTCACCAGCGGAGGAACCTGGCACTCGGCAGCCGAGAAACTCGAATACCTGCGTGACACCGGAATCACGGTAATCGAGGTCATGCCGGTTGCGGATTTCCCGGGCAAATTCGGGTGGGGCTACGACGGCGTTCAGCCTTACGCGCCGGCATCCATCTATGGCCGCCCGGACGAGCTGCGGGCATTCGTCGATCGCGCCCATTCGCTTGGACTGGCAGTGATTTTGGATGTGGTGTACAACCATATCGGTCCCGACGGCGATTATCTGGACAAATTTTCCCCGTTCTATTTTTCAAAAAAATACAAAACCGATTGGGGAGAGGCGATCAACTACGACGGCGAACATTGCCAGCCGGTGCGCGAATTCTTTCGCGAGAACGCGGCGTATTGGATTCGCGAATTTCACCTGGACGGCTTGCGGCTGGATGCGACGCAGAGTCTTCACGACGAATCGCAGCCGCATATCATTGCCGAAATCGGCGCGGCGGCACGGCAAGCAGCGGCGCCGCGAAGCATTCTGCTCATCGGCGAGAACGAGCCGCAAAATACAACCTTGCTGAAACCCCTTCACGAAGGCGGCTATGGATTGGACGCGCTCTGGAACGACGATTATCATCACACGGCGATGGTTGCGCTGACGGGCAAGAGCGAGGCTTACTACAGCGACTACCGGGGCTCGGCGCAAGAATTCATCTCCGCGGTCAAGTACGGTTATTTGTTCCAGGGCCAGCGCTATCGATGGCAGAAGAAGCGGCGCGGAACACCCACCTTCGGATTGCCGCGGAATGCCTTCGTCAACTTCATTCAGAATCACGATCAGGTTGCGAACTCGGGCCGGGGGCAGCGCGTCCACGAAGCCACCTCGCCGGGCCTGCTACGCGCGATTACCGCGCTCACGCTGCTCGCTCCGGGCACTCCGATGCTGTTCCAAGGCCAGGAATTCGCCGCTTCCAGTCCGTTTCTCTATTTCGCCGATCATAAGCCGGAACTCGCGGATAACATCGCCAAAGGCCGGCTGGAATTTCTGTCTCAGTGGCGCTCGCTCGCCACCCCCGAGGCGATCGCGTGCTTCCAGGATCCGCGGCTACGGCAGACCTTTGAGCGCTGCAAGCTTGATTTTTCGGAGGTGGAACGGCATGCCGCCGCTTACGCGTTGCACCGCGACCTCCTCCGGCTGCGCCGGGAGGACCCAACCATCTTGCATCAAGGCGCCGGCGGTATCGACGGCGCGGTCCTCTCGCCGAGTTGTTTCGTGCTTCGCTTCTTCCCGCCGGAATTCGCTACCGACCGGCTCTTTTTGGTTAACCTGGGAAGAGACTTGGAACTGGATCCGGCTCCCGAACCGCTTCTGGCCCCTCCGCCCGCAATGCAGTGGAGCATGCTATGGTCTTCCGACGATCCCGCCTACGGCGGCTGCGGAACGCCTGCGCTCGAAACCGAAGAGAACTGGAAGATTCCGGGCCTGTCGGCGGTGTTGCTCTCCCCGATCAAGGGGCAGAACCCATGAACCCGGGTATCGCTCCCCTCCCTGACGGTCGAAGTTCTGTTTTGAGGAACCCGCCGCCAACAGAACCCCGACCGTCAGGGAGGGGAGCAGGGCGCTTCGAATACCGCCATACACTCTCCCTGTTCACGAACCACGTATTGGATCGCTCTCTCTACGGCATCCGCCGTCCACAAGTACTGCGTACTGCCATGTCGCGCCCAGCGGTCGCGGTCGGGAGTATCCAGACCGCATTGGTTCAGCGCGCGGCTGCTATAAGCTTTCATCGTTGCCATCGCCTGTTCCGGTTTGCAGGAAACGGTTACGACGATATGTACGTGATTGGTGCGAACGTGAACAGCCCACAGAGTCCAACCGCGGCAGGAGCACACATCCAGCAAGCTTCTCAACACGATCTGGCGGCGTATTGCGTCCAACCGATACGGCTGTTGCGGCATCCGCCTGCGAGAGCACTGCTCGAGCCGTGTGTCTGCTTCCGGCAGAGGAGCGCCAAAAGCGTTCTGGGTCCGCGGAACCGCTCCGGCCCGCCCGGGCAGCCAAGTGCCATAACAGACCCAGGTAATCAGGAAGGTAGAGGCGCCAGTGCAGACCCCTCCCTGACGGTCGGGGTTCTGTTGGGCCAGCGTGTCAGCCATCCGCAAATGAGTAGTGTTGCTAACCGAATGTTCTTGCTTTTCTTATGAAGATATTCAGCCACGATCCCACTAAGCCACTAACAAACGAGGAACTAACAGCCATAAAGAGCACGGAATGGCTGGTCACCAACGGTCTGGGCGGCTACGCCTCAGGCACCATTGCCGGCGCACTCACGCGGGGCTTTCACGGCTATCTCATCGCGGGGCTGCCTTCGCCGCCAGGCCGCACGATGATGCTCAATAGCATCCTGGAACAAGTTCGCGCCGGCGATAGCGAACCTGTCAATCTGAACGGCCTGGAAGCCGAAAACGGCGCAGGCCGCGCGCCCGCCTTCCAACTCGCCGGCTTTCATCTCGATGCCGGACTTCCGGTCTGGACTTATGAAGTCGGCGGATTGACCATCGAAAAGCGCGTCTGTCTCCCACACCGCCAGAACACCGCTTACATCAACTATCGCGTTTCGGGCGGCTCGGGACGGATCAAACTCCGGCTTCGGCCGCTGGTCAATATGCGCGACCACGAAGCGCCGGTCAACTCCCCGCTCGATAGCTATACCTTCACGGTTCGCGACCATCATTACGAAATCAGGCCCTCGAAACACATCCCGCACCTGAGGCTGAAGCTGTTCGGCCACGAGGGCGCGTTCACCATCCACACCAAAACGCTTCGCGATATTGTCTATCGCCGGGAGCGCAACCGCGGATATAGCTGGCGCGGCGACCTCTGGAGTCCGGGCTATTTTTCGGCCGAGCTCTCTCCCGATTCCGATGCAACGCTCGTGATCTCCACCGAAAACTGGGCGGTTATGTCGGCGCTTTCTCCGCGACAGGCCTGGGAACTGGAGCAGGAGCGGCAGCAACGGCTTCTCCGCGAAGCCCATCCGGACGTCTGCAACCCCGTGTGCAAGAAACTGGTTTGGGCCGCGGATCAATTTGTCTTTACTCCGGCCGGCCGCCAGGAAGACACCGCCAGAGCGCGCGCGGCCGGCGACGAAGTGCGCAGCGTGATCGCCGGTTATCCCTGGTTCACCGACTGGGGCCGCGACACTATGATCAGCCTGGAGGGCCTGACGCTCACGACCGGCCGCTATGTCGAGGCCAGTTACATTCTGCGCACCTTTGCCCATTACATTCGCGACGGCCTGATTCCGAACCTGTTTCCCGAGGGGGAAAAAGACGGTCTCTACCACACCGCAGACGCAACGCTTTGGTTCTTTCACGCCATCCATCGCTATCTTGAGTACACGGAAGACAAACATCTATTGCAGTACTTACTTCCGCACTTACTCGATATCGTGGGACATCATCTGCGCGGCACGCGGTTCAACATTCACGTCGATCCAAACGACGGCCTGCTCAGTCAGGGACAGGAAGGTTATCAGCTTACCTGGATGGATGCGAAAGTGGACGACTGGGTGGTTACTCCACGGCGCGGCAAAGCGGTAGAGATTAACGCGCTCTGGTACAACGCGCTATGCTTGCTCGCGGGCTGGCTGCGCAAGCTGGACCGGGTGGAAGAGGCCGAAGGCATCGCCGCCCATGCGGCCAAAGCGAAGGAATCCTTCAACCGGCGATTCTGGTACGAGCAGGGCGGATATCTGTACGACGTGGTCGACGGCGAGGACGTCAGTTCCGATTCCTGCTGCCGTCCCAACCAATTGTTCGCCATCTCGCTCGATCACCCGATTCTGGACCAGTCGCGCTGGGAGCCGGTGATCGAAGTGGCACGGCGGAAGTTGCTCACGCCCGTGGGACTACGCTCGCTCGCTCCCGGAGAAAGGGATTACAAACCGCGTTACGATGGCGATCTGCGCGCGCGCGATGCGGCTTATCATCAGGGCACGGTCTGGGCCTGGCTCATTGGACCCTTTATCGACAGTTGGCTGCGGGTCCATCCCGGCGACTACAAAACCGCGAGAAGCTTTCTCGACGGCTTCCACGGCCAGATCCGATCCGCTTGCGCCGGCACCATCAGCGAAATCTTCGACGCCGAACCTCCGTTTACTCCGCGAGGCTGCTGCGCCCAAGC
>JBOGMI010000615.1:0-4829 GCA_050746645.1 Bryobacteraceae bacterium
CGCAGACCCGCAGTTTCTGTTATGTTTCCGATCTCGTCGAAGGCTTGATTCTTTTGAGCGAATCCGAGGAGCGCTACCCGGTGAACCTGGGCAATCCGGCCGAAATCACGATTCTCGAGTTTGCTAAGCGCATCCGCGCCCGCTTCGGCAACCAGCCGGGCATTGAATACAAGCCGCTACCCGCGGATGATCCCAAGATCCGGCAGCCCGACATCGCGAAAGCGAAGCAATTACTCAACTGGGGACCGAAGGTGCCGCTCGAAGAAGGCCTTACCGCAACGATCGAATATTTCCGAGAAAAATCCGCGCTGCCGGCCACAGGCGACCTTCGCCTTGACGGGATTGAAACGGTGTAGACAGCTCCGTCGTGGGGCAGGCTTTCTAGCCTGCGGAGGGCTTTCAGCCCAACTGCTCTCCCTTAAATAAATGACATTGCGCGTAAGCGAGCAGATCAAGCAGATCTCGCTTCGCTTCCGAATATCCGCAAATTGGAGGACAGGAGCGCCTCGACGCAATCGCCATCGAGCAGGCGCCCGGCTTCCGAGCGCAAGATCTCGCCTGCTTTTTCGGGCGCATAAGCATCGCGCTGAGGGCGCTTCGATAAGAGCGCGCCGAAGACATCGGCCACCGTCACGACGCGGGCGGGAAGCGGCAGGCGCGCCGCCGTCAGGTTGCGGTAATAACCGGAGCCGTTCAGCTTTTCGTGGTGAGAGGCGGCGATTTCGGCGATCTCACCGAAGCCGCCGATGGGGCGCAAAATCTCCAGAGTATGAAAAGGATGCTTCTTGGCTGCTTGCCATTCGCCGGGCTCGAGCTTATCCGGTTTCTCCAGAATAGAGTTCGGCAGAGCAAGTTTTCCCAGATCGTGCAAGAGCGCGGCGCGGCGCACGCTGCGCCTCTCGGCCGCCGTCATTCCCAGGGCTCCCGCGATGTGCTCCGCGGCTCGCGCCACGCCTTCCGAATGGCCGCTTGTAAAGGGCGATTTTGCGTCCACGATGTTGGCAAAAGCGCGGCACACGCTGTCGACTCGAGCCTCTGATAACGGTTCGGGAGCAGGCTCCGCGGCGATGAGCGCCTCACGCGTGCGTCCGGTTTCGAGATCGGCAAACAGCGCTCCGCGGCGCGAGAGCTCCAGCGCGGCCGCCGCCAATTCGGGATCGAACCAGGTCTTCGTGCGCTCCCGAACCACATCCAGCGCGCGTTTGGGACAGCGATGCGTGTAAAAAACTTCGAGCGTCTGCGCGAGGCTTACGATGCGCGCGGCCAGCGGAATTTCGCCGCCCGCCAGTCCGTGGGGATAGCCGCCGCCGTCCCAATGCTCCGCGACTGCGCCAATGGCGCCGCCTATTCCCGCGCGAAAACCCATCTGGCGGGCCGCTTCCGCGCCCTGCTCCGAGCGCAGCCCAATCAGCTCGCGCGCCCAGATCTTTCGCTTTGCTCCCGCCCTTACCAGGTTGCGCGCGCGCAAGAAAAAGGGCGCCTCGCGGCTGACATGCTGCACGGCGTAATGGAAGCCGTCCCACCCGATGCGCGAGCAATCCGCGAGGCTCATCTCGCGCTTGGCGGCGATCTCGTCGCCGCCGAACCGATGGAAAATCTTCGACGCGTTGGCGCTGCCGCCGGCGTCCTTCAGCAAGCCCGTGTAGTACAGGCAAGTCTTCTCATCCTGGGACAGCCGCAATTCTTCGGCAATGCGCAGCCCAATCAGGCAGCTTCGCACCGCATGTCCCATCGGCTGCGCCTGCGCCAGATCCAAGCCGTAGGAAAGACCCGAAATCAGGTCCGCAAGCGTGGTGCGCGCGGGCAGGCTTCGCTGCACCGGCGGCATTTCGCAAGCTATGGATGCTCCCATGACGGCCATGGCGCTAAACTACTGTTTACTTATTGGCAAAACGCCGGAAAGTATGAGCCTGCAACCATTTCACTAATGCATGGACGAGGAGGCTTTTGCGCCTGGTTTACAGGTTTGCCCTGTTCCGGGAAAACCACTATTGCTCGCGCGCTCACGGCCGCGCTCGAAGCACGGGGAATCACGGTGACGCTGCTCGACGGCGACGCGGTGCGCCCCATCTTGTCGGCGGGTCTCCAATTTTCGCGCGAAGACCGGCACATCAACCTGATGCGCATCGGCTTCGTCGCCAAAGAAGTCGTCCGGCACGGAGGCGCCGCCATTTGCGCCACCGTCAGTCCCTATCGCGCCGATCGCGACGCCATCCGCGCTTCCTTCGCCGCGTTGAGCTTCTTTGAAATATACGTGAATACGCCACTTTCGGTCTGCGAAGCGCGCGACGTGAAAGGCATGTACGCTCGTGCGCGCCGCGGTGAAATCCTGCACTTTACCGGCGTGGACGATCCTTACGAGCCACCCGAATGTCCCGACATCGTCTGCGAGACGCTGGACTCGTCTCCCGAGGATTGCGTGCACACGATTTGGCGCCATCTCCAAACCCAGGAAGTCCGCCTCTCAGCAGACCGATTCGCCCCGGCATCTCTTAAATGACTATGACTAACAGATTTCTCGCTGTTTCGATATTTCCCTTGATGTTTTGTGGCTTCTCGGCCGCGGCTCAAACGCCGTGTCCCGTTGCTCTTCAGCGCGCGCAGAAGAACCTGCAGGACTGGCCGGACCTGGCCCGTTACCGTGCCGCGGACAAGAAGCTGGAATCCGTGAAAGCGGAAAACAGAGTCGTCTTTCTGGGCGACTCCATCACTGATGGCTGGGGGAGGCGGAAGGGCAGCGTCTTCTTCCCCGGAAAGCCTTACCTCAATCGCGGCATTAGCGGGCAAACCACCCCGCAAATGCTGGTCCGGTTTCAGCAGGACGTGGTCGATCTCAAGCCCAAGGTAGTCGTGATTCTGGCGGGCACCAACGACATCGCCGGCAATACCGGCCCCTCGACCAACAAGCAAATCGAAGATAATTTCAAGTCCATGGTGGCGATCGCGAAACAAAACCATATCAAGGTCGTTCTCGCTTCCCTAACCCCCGCAAGGGCCTATCCGTGGCGGCCCGGGGTGCATCCTGTACAGCGGATCCTGGCGCTGAACGCTTGGATCAAACAAGAGGCAGCGCAAAATGGCCTGGTGTTCCTGGATTATTTCTCCGCCATGGCCGGCAGCCAGGACGGTATGAAACCCGACCTGACCGTAGACGGCGTGCACCCCAACGCCAAGGGCTACCGTGTCATGGCGCCTTTGGCTGAAAAGGCCATCCGCAAAGCGCTGAACCAAAACTGAGCGGAGCAGGCCTTCGGCCTTCTTCACGAAATTCGCAAAAATTTCTCCCTGATTTAGTCCGCAGCGGTGGGGTAGACCATCGGCTTTTGTAGTTTGCTATCCGCAAGTACCGCCATAGCCGCATTCCGCCCGTTGATCGCGATCACGCTGCCGCCCGGATACGTACACGCGCCGCACAAATACACGCCTTTCATTGGCGCGCGATAGCGCAGCCGGTTGCTCCACATGTACGCAGGCAGGCATTCGCCTTGGAAGATGTGGCCGCCGCTCAGCCCGGTTTTTTCCTCGATGTCCGGCGGCCCCAAAACCTGGGCATCGATCACCGCATTGGGGATATTCGAGCAGAATCGCGCCAGCGCATCCAAGGCGAGATGCTTTGCGCGCTCGCGATGATCGTCCCAGGTGCCGCTCGCAAACGTATAAGGGACGTATTGCGAGAAAACGCTCATGGTGTGCGTGCCCACGGGAGCGGCACTCGTGTCGTGAACGCTCTGAAAATAAAGTTCGGTCCAGAGCCTCTCCGGCAGCCGGTGTGCCCGCGCCGCCGCGTATCCCGCCTTCCACTCTTCTTTATTGAGCGGCGTATTGATCTGCCCGAAATGATGCGGCTCGCGTGTGCCGGGGCGGGCGCGAAAATTGGGCAGCTCGCGCAGCCACACGTTCAGCTTCAGTGTGCAGCCTTCAATGGGAATCGATTCCGCCTGAGCGCGCCATTGTGCATCGGCATGCACGCCGAGCAGCTTCAGTGTCGTGCGCGGATCGGCATTTGAAATGATAACCGGTGCCTGGATGCGCTCGCCGCCTGCCAGCGCTACGCCCGCGCCGGGAATCATCTGCGCAACCGGAACACCAGCCGCAACGGTTGCGCCCGCTTCGCGCGCCGCATCGCAAAGCAAAAACGAAACCATCCCCATTCCGCCTTGCACATACCCCCATGCGCCGGGCATGCCGCCCAGCCGGCCTGACGAATGATGGAAGCGGATGGATGCCGTTCCGGGATCGAATGGGCTCGCATTCGTTCCGATCACGCCCTGGCCGAGATAAGCGATCTGGAGCCGCTCGTCTCGCAGATAGCGTTCGACGAACTCCGCCATCGACCATTCGAACAGCAGCGCGCGCGCTTCCGCATCACCGCCCAGCCGCTCTTCGATCTGTTCGCGCGTGGGCGGCTCGCCGATCCAAAAATCGCGTTCGTCTGGGGGCCGGAGCGCATCGCGCGTGCGCCGGATCACCTCCGACATGGCGCGCCAGCCCTCGACGTCGCCCGGTGAAAACCGTCGCAGCTCCGCCTCGCATTGCTCGTCGTCATCGTAGAGTTGAATGCTGCTGCCGTCTTCAAACGGAACGAACAGGCCGTTCTTTGCCGGCGTCCAGGAATAGCCAAGCCGCGTCAGATTCAATTCGTCGATAACAAGCGGATGCAGCAGTCCGCAAAGATACGCGCAGGGCGACATGCGCACGCCGGGCCAGGGTTCTTCGATCGTGCATGCGCCTCCGATGCGTTCGCGTGCTTCGAGCACCAGCACGCGTTTTCCCGCGCGAGCAAGATAGGCCGCACAGGTGAGCCCGTTGTGTCCCGCGCCGACAACGAT
>JBOGMI010000616.1:0-4264 GCA_050746645.1 Bryobacteraceae bacterium
CGACGCGCGCTTTGGGACCGCACGGCCGCCAGCGAGCGAGCATCCGCTCCGAAGCGTATCCCGTAAAGACCGAGACCAGCGGCACCCCCGCTGCATGCGCTACGTGCTGGCCCGCGGAATCGTAGCCCATGTACAGGCGGCTCTGAACGATGTGGCCGGCGAAGGAAGCGTAACTGCCGTCGTGGAGATGAAGCGGGGCGGGGAATCTCAGGCGCTCCGCCAAGGCAGTAACGCGCTCGGCTTCTTCGCCGCCCGCCCCGCGGTCGAGGATCACGGGAACGTTGTAGCCGAGCAAGGCGCGCAGAACTTCGTATTCGAAATCGCCGCCGGCGCGTTTATCCGCGTTCTCGCCAACGCCGAAACTGACGGCGATCTCCGCGATTCGCGGCTGCGGCGGCGGAGCGAGATAGGGCCGCGCGCGCGGCGTGTCGAAGACTTCCGCCAGCCATTCTGCGGTCAGATCCGGCAGCGCGGTATCGGTCGTGCCGCCGAAGGCGCGGCTCTCGAAAAAGTAATAGCGCGAATCGTCGCCAATCGGCAATAGGCCAAGCTGCGTGAGACGCGAATCGGGATCGATCACGATCGCCTCCGGCGCTTCCATCGCCGCTTTCAGTTCCGATGCCGCCAGCAAGCGTTCGCGCAGTGCCTTCGAACGGCCATAGGGAACCACGACCGGCTCGATGCGGGGATCGGCGCCAAACAGTTCGGCGTTTTTTGCCGGGCCGACGAAATGAATCCGCGCTTGAGGAAAACGCTGCTTCGCCGCGGCCAGCGCGACGCTGGTCACGGCGATATCGGCGCCGAGCGTGACGCGCGAAAGCACGAACACGTTTTGCACTTCGCCGCCGGAAAATTTGCGCACCTGCCGCACGCGTTGGTAGCGGACCAGCAGGTCGGCGGCGCGGTATTCGGGCATGGCGCGTGCAATCACGTACGAGAACAGGCGCGCGTAGAGGTCGCACAGCGCCGGCTCGAACAGATCGCCCAGCCGTTCGATCACAATCCCGAATAGCGCTCGCGTCGCGCCGCTGGCGAGGATTGGGTCGTCTTCATCCAGAGCGCGTTCTATGAGCGCGTCCAGCACGCGCGCGGACCAGGTGCCCTCGTTCAGGCAGGCGTCCAGGATCTGCCGCGCCAGTTCACTCGCCGGTATACTTTGCAATCAACAAACCCAATTTTTCTTTGGCAGCTTGAGGAATCGTAGCGCGTTCCGTCATGATGGCGTGTTTCAATGCCGAACCGCATTTGCACGTCCGCTCGCGCGGCATGTTGCGGATCGCATTGCGCACGAGCTTGCAGGCATTTTCGGCGTTCTTAGTCAGGTTGTGAATGACCTGGTCCACCGAAACAGCGGCATGATCCTGGTGCCAGCAGTCGTAATCGGTGACCATGGCCGCGGCGGCATAACAGATCTCCGCTTCGCGAGCCAGTTTCGCCTCCTGCAGCAGCGTCATGCCGATAATGTCCATGCCCCAACTGCGATACACGTTCGATTCGGCGCGCGTCGAGAACGCCGGACCCTCCATGCACAGATACGTGCCGCCCTTTTTGCTATTGATCCCGGCTTTCAGTCCAGCGTTGTGTACGACGCCGATCAACTGCGGGCATACGGGGTCGGCAAAGGTGATATGAGCGACCACGCCGCCGGTGAAAAACGTGGAGGCGCGGCCGCGCGTGCGATCGAAAAACTGGTCGGGCACAACGAAATCGAGCGGCCGGTGCTCTTCCTTCAATGAGCCGACCGCGCTGATCGAAACGATACGCTCCACGCCCAGCATTTTCATTCCGAAGATGTTCGCGCGATAGTTCAACTCCGACGGAGAGATCCGGTGCCCGCGCCCATGGCGCGCCAGAAAGGCGACTTTTTTCCCTTCGAACTGTCCCAAAAAATAAGCGTCGGAGGGATCGCCGAAAGGCGTTTTGAGTTGCACCTCCTCGCGCGCTTCAACCCCGGGCATGCTGTAAAAGCCGCTGCCGCCGATAATGCCGATTTCCGCTCTCTGCTCCAATCAGGTCTCTCCTATTTTTGAATCAACTCCAGCAAAACGCCTCCCGCCGATGCCGGGTGTACGAAGACATAAGTATGACCATCCGCGCCCGGGCGCGGCTCATTCAACAATTGCACGCCTTCCTGTTTTAGTCGCTCGATGGAGGCAGCCAGATCGTCTACGCGCAGGGCGATGTGGTGCAGGCCCGGCCCGCGCTTATCCAGAAACCTGGCTATGGCGGATTCCGCATCGGTCGCCTCCAGCAGTTCGATCGTTGCCTCTCCCGCGGGAAGCATCGCGACGCGAACGTGTTCGGCTTCCACCGTTTCGCGCCGGCTCACGCGCATGCCCAGCAAACGTTCGTAAAAGGCAAGTCCTTCGTCGAGACTGCGCACCGCGATGCCGAGATGATCGATTTGAATCGAGGCGGCAAGGGGAATCCGCTCCCTCGCGGTCGCGGCCCGGTAAGCGTCATGAATGACATGGAACAGTTCGGTGCAGCCTGTGCCTTCGGTCGCAATTACTCGCCGGATGGGCGCGGCGATGCCGCTCGCCCGCATCTCCTGTTCCAGGCGGCCCGCTTCCGGAAGGTCTGCCTTGTTGATTGCGAACACATCCGCGATCTCCATCATACCGGCTTTCTCGGCTTGTACGTCGTCGCCGAAGCCGGGCGCCAAAACGACGACCGTGACCGCGGCGAGCCGCGCGATTTCCACTTCGTCCTGGCCCGCGCCGACGGTTTCGATCAACACCAGATCGCGTCCCGCGGCATCGAGGAGAAGCACTAGTTCTTGTGTCGCGCGGGCGATACCGCCGGGCGCGCCGCGGCTCGCCAGCGAGCGAATGAAAACACCGGGATCGCCGGAATGCTCTTGCATGCGAATGCGGTCGCCGAGGAGAGCTCCGCGCGAGTACGGGCTGCTCGGATCGATGGCCAGCACGCCAACAGTCTGGCCCGCGCTCCGCGCCAGTTTCGTTAACTGGTTAACCAGCGTGCTCTTGCCCGCGCCCGGCGGCCCGGTGATTCCCACGACCACGGCTCTGTCTGCATGCGAAGCAATCGCCGCAATCAATTCCCGCCCGGCCGGTGTCCGGTTTTCGATCAGCGTCGCCGCGCGTGCCAGCGCGCGCACATCGCCCGCGAGGATACGCCGCTCCAGATCCGCTGCTGTGACTTCGGATGCCAAGTTACTCCTGTAGCAACTGCCGCGCGATCACAAGCCTCTGAATTTCGCTAGTCCCTTCGCCAATGGTGCAAAGCTTCACATCGCGGTAGAACTTCTCGACCGGATAGTCTTTGATGAAGCCATAGCCGCCGTGGATCTGCAGCGCCTGGTCCGCAACGCGCACCGCCATCTCCGAGGCGAAGAGCTTGGCCATGGCGGATTCCTTGGTGACTCGCTTGCCCGCGTCCTTGCGCGCTCCGGCGCAATAAGTGAGCCAGCGCGCGGCTTCGATGCTGGTCGCCATATCGGCCAGCTTGTGCTGGATGGCCTGGAACTCGGAAATGAAGCGCCCGAATTGCTTTCTCTGCTTGGAGTACTTAAGCGCCGCCTCGTAGGCGCCTTGTGCGAGACCCGTGGCCAGAGCGGCGATGGAAATACGTCCGCCGTCGAGGATGCGCAGACTATCGACAAAACCTTCGCCCGGCTTGCCCAGCAGTTGCTCAGGCGCCAGGCGGCAATTTGTAAACAGGACTTCGCCGGTAGCGCTGGCGCGCATGCCCAGCTTGTTTTCCTTCTTGCCGGTAGTAAATCCCGGCATTCCTTTTTCGAGAATGAACGCCGAGATGCCGTGATGCGATGCGGAGCGGTTGGTCACGGCCATTGCGACGCAAACGTCCGCGTACTGCGCGTTCGTCGTGAAGGTCTTTCCGCCGTTGAGCACCCATTGGCCGTTCTTTAGGACGGCGAGCGAGCGCGTGCCCGCGGCGTCGGAGCCGGCCTCGGGCTCGGTCAGCGACCAGCAGCCGATCCATTCGCCCGCGGCGAGCTTCGAAATGTATTTTTTTCGCTGCTGGTCATCGCCGGCCAGATAAATGTGATTCGTGCAAAGAGAATTGTGCGCTGCGACAATGAGCGCAACGCTGGGGTCCACGCGCGCCAGCTCTTCAACCACGATGCAGTACTCGATGTAGCCCAGGCCCGCACCGCCCAGGTCTTCGGGAAAAATGACGCCCATGGCGCCCAACTCGCCGGCTTTTTTGATCGCGTCCAGCGGAAAAATTTGATTCTCGTCCCATTCAAGGACGTGCGGCGCGATCTCGGCCGCGGCGA
>JBOGMI010000617.1:0-1618 GCA_050746645.1 Bryobacteraceae bacterium
ACCTGGCCGACGAGGACGTCGAACACCTATCGAGCACGCTCGCGGTCGTCCTCAGGGGCCTCAGAGAGCGACACCCCGGCAGCAAAGCCTGAGACCAGAACACCGGAGTTGGCAGCGACCCGGTCGCTGCAGCGGCCTAATCCTGGCCTAATCCCAATACCGTAAACTTAGGCGGCTAGGATCTGGATCGTGTCGCTGGCCGGCTTTGCCGGTTGGGGCCAGTTTCGGTGCTCCGGCCGTTTGACCGGCCATTTGCTCATCTTGCGCTTGATGACCCTGGGGTTCTGGCGGTTGCGGCGTGGCGGGAGCGGTTCGGCGATGATCTCAGCGACCGCTCGCTGGTGGGCTTGGTTGGTGTTGTGGGGGGAAAAGACCCGGCTGGATGCGGGTCGAGCGGCGGGCGGCACGGAGGCTGCGTATGAACGACAATCGGTGCGGGACGAGGTTGGCTTGGAGAGCGGCGTCGTGCATGAGGCGCCGGATCGCGTAGTGGGTCGCGAGATAACCCCACGCTTCCTGGTAGACGCCGTCGGGGGACTTGGAGCGCATCACGACTCTGGCGCCACGCTGATGGGTTTTCAACTCGTCGAGGGCTGACTCGAGCTCCCAGCGCTCGGGGTAGAGACCAGCGAGTTCTGAGGCCGGTCCGGCGTCGGGGTCAAGGATTGTGGTGATCAGCCGGTAGCGCTGGTCCTTGTCGGTGAGGGCGGGGTCATCGAGCTGGTACTCGATCACGCGCGCTTGGATCTCGTCGCGACGCTTGCGCCCGTGGTGGTCGGTTCCGATGTGGGTCAGATAGGAGCCGTCTTGGAGGGTCTCCTCGCGCGGTAGGGCGACTGTGGAGTTCACCCGCCACAGCAGCTCAGCTCCAGTGCTGGCGGCCGTTTTGAACCGTTCAAAGCCGTAGAAGCCGCGATCGGCGAGGCACAACATCCCGCTGGTGAGCGAGTCCCACAGCCGGTCAGCCAGGACTCGTTCAGAAGTCGTATAGCGCCCCATTGCGGCGTCGAAGATCGCGTGTGTGCCGGACTCCGCCAACGCCACGACCCGTAGTTGCGGGAACGCGCCACCACCCTCGCGACGCGAGGATCCAGGTCGTCCAAACTCGGCGTCGTTCGCCGGTGTGTCAGCGACATCCAGGCACGTCCCATCGATACTGACCAACCGCAAGCCCCGGTAAAACGCGCCGCGCGTGGACTCGGTGGCGACCGGCACGCACGCAGCCCGGAACAACAACTCCAGCACCTCCTTGCCCAAGCGCGCCCGGGCCTTGGAGATCGCCATCTTCGACGGCACCTCCCAGACCTGCTCCCAGCCCGCGTCCCACGCAAGGCCCTCCACCAACTGGCGCATCACCTCCTCATAGGAAGAGTCAGCGAACAACGCCAACGCCAACACGTAATAGACCACGACCCGGGCCGGCAACAGGCGCTGGCGCTGCTCCCGACGGCCCGCCTCGGCGACAACCCCGTCAACGAGCTCGGGCGGGAACACTCGGGTCAGAACACCGATCGAAACGTGATCGGTCAGCCGCGAGTCCGACAGAGGCTTGCGCTGACCGGCACGTGGCATACCGGCACAATAAACCGCCCCGCGGACACTAAGTTTACGGTATTGG